>JANODW010000590.1:0-9402 GCA_031412875.1 Pirellula sp.
CCGTCGATGAGGACGCGGGCGATACGTTTACATACACGTTGGTAAGCGGTACGGGATCGACCAACAATGCATCTTTTGCGATTGTCAACGGCACTCTGGTCTCTGCCGAGGTGTTCAATTTCGAAGCGAAGTCCACTTACACGGTTCGCGTTCGCACGACAGACTCGACAGGGAAGTTTTTCGAGAGGGCGTTTGATATAGCGATCAACGACTTGCCCGACATCAACGCATCGATCGTCGGCAGTGCCTATGAAGACTACAATGGGGACGGCGTGTTCGATTCCTTTGATAGGTTACTTCAGCACCCCTCCGCGTACGTATACATCGATACCAATGACAACGGTATTTGGGAGTCCACCGAAAGGAGAGCGAACATCAACAACGGGACGTACGTCCTCGATGGATTGTCCCAGGGGACGTATATTCTGCGATCCGAAGTTCCCGGATTTGCGACCACGTTCCCCGATAAGAATCGTCACTTGGTCAACGTGGCCACGGACCTTTCGGCGGTAAGCGGAATCCATTTTGGGCGAACGAAAAACGATAGGCTGTACTCGTACGTCTACGAAGAGATCAAACAGGACGGGGTCATCAATCCGGGGGAACCGCCACTGAGTGGATTTAGCGTTTCCGGTGTGACCGCGTACAGTATTTCCAATACGACGGCCGTTCCTATTCCAACGCGCGGCGCGATCCTTTCCACCATCAACGTGGCTGAACCCGGCACAGTCGCCGGCTTGGTCGTTTTGGTCAATATCGATCATACTTGGGATAGCGATTTGACACTCACTCTCACGGCGCCCGATGGACGGACGGTGTTGTTAGCCCAAGGGGTCGGCGGCAGCGGTGACAACTTCACCAACACCCGTTTTGCAGATGCGGCAGCGACCCCAATCGCGTCTGGTACGGCTCCCTTCACGGGCTCCTTCCGACCGCAACAATCGTTGACCACGCTTAACACGATGAGCATGGTGGGGGCTTGGACATTGTCTGTCGAGGACAACAAGGACTTTGACTCGGGTACATTGAGGAACTGGTCGTTGGAATTCCAACGAAGGTACTTTGGCGTTTCGGATGCCAACGGTTGGGCGCTGGTGGATCTGCCGACGGGAACCAATACGGTTGGGATTGAACTGCAACCCGACTGGCAGTTTTCAAGGCCAGCGACAGGAACGTACGTCGTTGCCAGCACAGGCGCCCCGGTCTACAACCGACCGTTTGGTATTTTCTATGGGAATGTGGCCCCGACCGACCTTTTGATTTCGAACAGCATTGTGGATGAGAATTTGGCGGTCGGATCGGTCGTCGGTACGCTGACATCGATCGACCCGAACCGGTTTGGCAATACGTTTACCTATACGTTCGTGACCGGCGCCGTCGCAAATGACAATGCGCAGTTCCAGATCGTAGGGGACGTGTTACAAACGAATGCTATATTTAACTTTGAAGTGAAGAACTCGTATTTGGTCCGAATTCGCACGACCGATGCGGGTGGTAAGTTCTTTGAGAAGGACCTTACGATCACTGTCAAAAATATCAATGATCTCCCTTCGGCGTTGACCCTGACACCGCAGACGATCAATGAGAATCGTCCTGTTGCAACTGTGGTTGGAACGTTCGCGACAGCCGACGAGGACGTTGCAGACACACACACGTATGCGTTGGTGACCGGCACCGGTTCGACGAACAATGCGTCGTTTACCATTACCGGAAACACGCTTTCGGCCGCGGCCAGTTTCGATTTCGAGACCAAGAACAGCTACTCGATTCGCGTTCGCACCACCGACTCAGCAGGCGGGCAGTTAGAACAAGTGTTCTTGATAACGATTGTGAACGTCAACGAATCGCCGACCGTGATCGTTTTGTCGAGGAATTCACTCGACGAAAACAAAGGTGTCAACTTCGTCATTGGCCAGTTCTCCAACAATGATCCTGATGCCGGCGACACCTTTACGTATACCTTAGTAAACGGACCAGGATCGACCGGGAATACGAGCTTCAACATTCTGGGCAACCAGCTTCGATCGTCCGTCAGCTTCGACTTTGAAACGCAAAACGTCTACTCCATCCGCGTTCGTGTTACGGACCAGGCTGGGTTGTCTTTCGAATCGGTTTTCACGATCACTATTCTCAACGTCAACGAGGGAGCTGGCTCGATTGGGCTTTCCAATAATTCGATCCTTGAGAACGAAGTCCCCTCGACATTGATTGGTCTGCTGTCCACAGATGACCCCGACAGCAACGATCCGATGCTTTATCAATTCGTCGGGGGCGTTGGGTCAGTCGACAATTTCCTGTTTAAAATCCAAGGAAACCAGTTGCAATCCGCGGTGACGTTCGATTACGAAGCGCGAAGTTTTTACTTCATTCGTATACGGGCAACCGACCAAGCCGGATTGTTCGTCGAATCCAGTTTTCTGATCAATGTTTTGGACGTCAACGACAAACCGACCGACATCGTGTTGACCGGAACAGAGCTCTTTGAGAATGAACCGGTTCCCACCGTGATTGGAAATGTCCTTGTGGTCGATGCCGACGACTCTGATTCGCACGTCCTGACTTTGGTCAGCGGGGCTGGCTCGGACGACAATTCTAAATTCGAAATCGCGGGAGGAATTCTGCAGAGCAAGGCGGTATTGGACTTCGAATCCCAGCGTCTCTATTCCATTCGCGTCCGAGCAACCGATTTCGGCGGTCTTTTCATCGAGAAAGTGTTCAACCTTTCTGTGCTGAACCGAAATGAAGCACCAACGACACTGGCTCTTGCCCCGTCTGCTGTAGACGAAGGGCTGGCAATCGGATCTACGGTAGGCACATTCTCCACCACGGATGTGGATGTCGGTGACAAACATCAATACGAATTGGTAGCCAATGCAGCTTATCCCGACAATCAAAGGTTCTTGATCGTCGGCAACGAACTGCGAACGGGTGCGGTGTTCAATTTTGACGTCAAGAGCTCGTATCAGATCCTCGTTCGTTCCAAGGATGAAGGGGGGCTCTTTGTCGAAAAGGCGATTTTCGTCACGATTCGCAACGTCAACAATCCACCTTCGGACATCGGTTTGTTGAATCGCAGCATTGCGGAGAATAGGCCGATTGGAAGTTTGGTGGGTTCGTTTTCGACGACCGATGGGGATGGTAACGATTCGTTTACCTACTCTCTCGTCGCTGGAACGGGTTCTACCAACAACAGTAGCTTCACCATTTCGGGAAATCAGTTGTTGACCGCAGCGCTATTTGACTTTGAGACCAAGTCTAGTTATTCGGTGCGAGTTCGAAGCACCGACTCCGCAGGCGTTACGATTGAGAAGGGATTTGTGATCGACATCACGAATGTCAATGAAACACCTACCGGATTGACGCTTGCACCGTCGAGTTTGCCGGAGAACAGCCCGCTAAGTACCGTCGTGGGCGCCATGGCCACGCAAGACCCTGATGCGGGTGACACCTTTACCTATAGTTTGGTAGCAGGTAGCGGCTCACAGGACAATGCGCAATTTGCAATCCTAGGCAATTCCCTCCGGTCCAACACTTTGTTCGATTTCGAAACGAAGTCCTCGTATTCGATCCGTGTTAGAAGCGTAGACGCGGGTGGTCTCATCATCGAATCCAACTTCCTTGTTTCGGTTACCAATGTGAACGAAGCACCTTTCAACTTGATTTTGACCGGCTCGCTGCCGGAAAATACTCCGCTCAACGTGGTTGTGTTGACGGCCTCGGCTTCGGACAGCGATGCTGGGGATACGCTTACGTATTCGTTTGTTACCGGGGTGGGAGCGGATGATAACGGCAAGTTTGCAATGGCGTCCAATGGCGGCATCCAAGCGTTGTCAGCGATCGACTTTGAGACCAAATCGTCGTACAACATCCGCGTTAAGGCGGTGGACGCAGGTGGTCTGGCTGTGGAACGAGCCTTCACCGTGTCGGTGGTGAATCAAAACGATGCGCCTTCGTCCATCTCGTTGACTCCCAACAGCATCAATGAAAATGCGGGACCGGATCAACCGATCGGCACCTTGGCCACGGTTGATCAAGACGGGGCTGGTACCTTTGTCTATAGTTTGGTCACGGGCGGCGGCAGCGACGACAATAGCCGTTTCGCCATTGTGGGCAATGAGTTGCGAGCGGTAGCAAGTTTTGACTTCGAAACCAAGAGTGCGTTTACGGTACGGGTACGGTCGACCGACGCGGGTGGTCTGTTTGTAGAGCGTGCTTTTGGGATTTCCATTTTGGATGTCAACGAAGCGCCGACAACCGTTACTTTGACCAACGCCTCGATCGCCGAAAACTTGCCGGTCAATTCGCTTGCAGGACTGCTGTCGACCATCGACGTGGATGCGGGCGACACGTTTGTCTATTCGCTCGTATCGGGTACTGGGAGCGCCGACAACGGCAGCTTCGCCGTTGTGAACAACCAGTTGCAATCGACCGCCTCCTTTGACTTTGAAACAAAGAAGACACACAGTGTTCGAGTGCGGAGCACGGACCGCGGAGGATTGAGCACGGAGTCCGTTTTGGTGATTTCGGTTACCGACGCAAACGAGCTGCCGATCAATTTGCAGCTTTCCAGCAATAGCCTCAACGAAAATTTGCCAACAGGCACGTTGATTGGGCTATTGAGTGCAACGGACCCGGATGCGGGCGACACGCAGGCGTTTCGATTCATCACGGGCAACAACGACAATGCGAGGTTTAGTTTGAGCGGCAACCGATTGCTGTCAGGCGACTCGTTTAACTTCGAGGCCAAGTCGGTTTATCGTTTGGACATTCAGGTCGTCGACAAGTCGTCCAATGGCCCGACCCAATCCTTTGTCATTACGATCAATGACGCCAACGAGCCTCTGACGAATGTAAATCTGTCGAACGCTACGCTGGACGAAAACGTAGCGACTGGGAGCTTGGTCGGACTGTTAACAGCCGTGGATCCCGATGCAGGCGACGCGCATGCGTTCAGTTTGGTAGACGGGGTGGGGGGCGCCGATAACAGCAAATTCGCTATCGTAGACAATGAGCTTCGAATTGTCGGCTCGCCGAATTTCGAATTGAAATCCAGCTATGCTATTCGCGTTCAGGGGGCCGATCGAGCAGGATTGACCTTTGTAAAGAATTTCGTGGTCAATGTTCGCGACTTGCCCGAAGCGCCCACGGCCATCGCGTTGAGCAAGTTCCGAATCAATGAGAACCAGCCCGCGTCCACGATCGTTGGAGGGCTCAGCGGAACGGACCCAGACGCAGGCGACACGCTGACATATTCACTCGTCACCGGTTTTGGATCGACGAATAACGATCTGTTTCAGATAAGCAATGGAAATCTCGTTGCAAGGAACGCATTCGATTTCGAATTGACGCCGAATCTTTTTGTTCGTTTGCGAGCGACCGATTCGACTCAGCAATCCTTCGAAGAATTCTTTGTGATTGTGGTCGACAATGCCAACGAGACGCCGACCAATATTACCGCTCCCAGCCGATCGGTTCCAGAAAATCGACCCATCGGGACCGTCGTTTCCATCTTGTCAACAACAGATTCCGACGTGGGTGAATCGTATACCTATTCCTTGGTGCCAACGCCAACGACCGGCGACAACATTCGCTTTGTGATTGTTGGCAATGAACTGAGAACGAATCAACGGCTCAACTTTGAAGCGCAGAGCAGCCACGCATTGCGAATCAGAAGTACCGATTCGACGGGACTGTTTGTGGAAGTTCCGTTTGTCGTTACGGTTACCGACGTCGCTGAACAAGCGCCGATCGCCAATCCGGATTCGTCGAGCACCACGACCAACCGAAGTGTCGTGATCAATGTGTTGGCGAACGATAGCGACGACGGAGCTCTCGATCCGAGCACTGTTACGATCGTTTCCGCACCGTCGAGCGGTACGGCCCGCGTGCTTGCCGATGGCAGGATTGAGTTTACTCCGCCGACGGATCAGCGATTGACCGCGACGTTCCGGTACACGGTCAAGGACATCGATGCGGCAGTGAGCAATAGTGCATTGGTCAGCGTGAAAGTCTTCGCAGCGTACCAAAATCAATTGAATGCCCTCGATGTGGACGCGGACGGTTTTATCACTCCGTTGGATGTGCTGACACTGGTCAACGATATCAACCGAAATGGAATGCGCGATCTGCCGAACGGGCCGCCGAGTTCCGCCCCCTATTTGGATGTTAACGGAAACGGCCAATTAGACCCGTTGGATGTACTGGAAATTGTCAACTACATCAACTCGAGAGCAGGGTTGCGTGGCGAGGGAGAATCCGAGACAACGTTAGAGCCGGTGGACGCGGCCTTCGCCTCTCCGGACTTGGATAGCCTGTTGGCCCCTCGCAATTCACAGCCAGGGTTGACAGCGGCCATGCTTTCGATCGACGATTACTATCAGAACCTTGACCCGAAGCGGAGCAAGAGGCGGTAAATGTTTTTTCCGAGAAGGACTAGATGAGCGATCCAGACCCTGTTCGCGGTACCAAAGATCCTTTAAAACTGCGTTCGAATCGTTGGTTTGGACCTGACGATTTACGCAGTTTTGGCCATCGATCCCGACTCAAGGGAATGGGGGTTGACGACGCAGACTATCAAGGAAAGCCGATCGTCGCGTTGCTCAACACCTGGAGCGACTTGAATACCTGCCATTCTCATTTCAAGCAACGCGTAGAGGAAGTAAAACGCGGGGTCTTGCAAGCCGGGGGCTTTCCTGTCGAAGTGCCGGTGATGAGTCTCGGAGAGATGCTCATGAAGCCGACGACGATGCTTTATCGCAATCTGTTGGCCATGGAGACCGAAGAGGTCCTGCGCTGCCATCCGATCGATTCGGCCGTTTTGATGGGCGGATGCGACAAAACGGTTCCCGCTCTGATCATGGGAGCCATTTCTGCAGACATCCCCTCGATTTTCTTTCCTGCCGGGCCCATGTTGAAGGCGCGGTGGAAGGATCAGACGCTGGGCAGTGGCACGGACGCTTTGAAGTATTGGGCAGAACGCAGCGCGGGAAACCTAAGCGATTGCGATTGGAAAGGGGTCGAGAACTGCATCGCTCGCAGCGCGGGAACTTGCATGACCATGGGAACGGCGTCGACGATGGCATGTATCGCCGAATCGCTCGGGCTGACATTGCCAAACGCGGCGAGCATCCCGGCGGTTGTGGCCGAGCATAGCAGGCTGGCCGTTGCCACCGGCCGGCGCGCCGTCGATCTCGCTTGGCAAAACGTAACGCCTCGCAGTTTGTTGACACGAGCCAGTTTTGAAAATGCGATGGCGACACAACTAGCCATCAGCGGCTCCACCAACGCGATCGTACACATGATCGCCATGGCTGGACGGGCTGAGATCAAGCTGACGTTGGATGACTACGATGCGATGTCCCGGATCGTGCCAGTGCTGGCAGACATACGCCCGAGCGGCAAGTATTTGATGGAAGACTTTTATGATGCAGGCGGATTGCCAGGCCTTTTGTCGCGAATGAAAGATCTGCTCAAATTGAATGCAACGACCGTCAACGGCATGTCGTTAGGCGAGCAGATCGAGACGGCAGGAGTGATCGACGACGTGGTCATACGACAGCGGGACAATCCGATTTGGCCAACGGGAGGAACGTGTGTCCTGCGAGGGAATTTGGCGCCTCATGGATGTGTCCTTAAGACGGTGGCGGCAGAGCCGAGGTTGCATAAACACATCGGGCCGGCATTGGTTTTTGATAACTATGCCGAACTAAAGAACGCGATCCATGCGCCGGACCTAGATGTTACCGCTGATACCGTCATAGTACTGCGCAGCGCCGGACCAATTGGAGCTCCTGGGTTTCCCGAGTGGGGGATGCTTCCTATTCCAGAAAAATTGTTGAAGCAAGGGATTCGAGATATGGTCAGGATTTCGGATGCCCGGATGAGTGGGACCAGCTATGGGACATGTGTCCTGCACATATCCCCGGAATCGCATGTCGGCGGGCCGCTTGCATTGGTTGAAACCGGCGACCTTATTGAATTGGACGTAGAGAAAAGGAGTTTGATGCTGTTGGTCGAGGAAGACGTCCTCCAAAAGCGTCGCGAAAATTGGGTCCCTCCTACCACAACTTGGACGCGAGGTTATCATCGTATTTTCGCTAGCCACGTCACCCAGGCGCACGAAGGCTGCGATTTCGATTTCCTACACGGCCATTCGTCACATCAAGAACCGGATATTTTTTAATGTGGACCTCTGCGATAACCCCCGAATTGATCGCAAATAGTGTGATTGCAGTTCCCCCGCTTGCGAGAGATTCGCAGCGCCGAGTCTCCGCAGTCGAAAATGCAAAGATCATCCGAGCCATCGAAAATGGCGGCGTTTCCACGCTCCTCTATGGCGGCAATGCGGTGTTCTATCATCTTCGTTTGGCGGAGTACGCAGAAACGCTTTCCATGCTGGCCAAATCGGCTGCCGCAAACACTTGGATCGTTCCATCGGTCGGTCCGACGTTTGGGCTGATGATGGATCAAGCGGACGTGTTAAAGGACTTTGATTTCCCGACCGTCATGATCTTGCCGCAGAAAGAAATCGCCGACGAGCAAGGGATCGCCACCGGAGTCCGGCTGTTTGTCGAGCAGTATGGCAAGCCGATCGTTTTGTATATCAAGCACGACCGATGGCTTGCGCCTGCGTTGGTAGAATCCCTGCATCGCGATGGGCTGATCAGTTGGATCAAGTATGCCGTGGTGCGCGACGATCCGAGCGTGGATCCTTATTTGAGAGAAATCCTTTCCGTGGTTCCGGCGAACATCGTAGTGAGCGGGATTGGCGAGCAGCCTGCCATCATTCATTTGAGAGATTTTGGCGTCGGCGGATTCACCAGCGGCTGCGTGTGCGTATCTCCTGCTCGATCCATGTCGATGCTTCGAGCGATCCGCGCTGAGGATTATGACAAAGCAGAATCGATCAGGAAAACGTTCGTGCCTTTGGAGGATTTGCGGAATGCGATCCAGCCGATACGGGTCTTGCACCATGCGGTTGGGGTGTCGGGCATTGCGCAAACCGGTCCGATGCAGCCGTTGCTTGGCGAGCTCAACACATCGCAAAAAAGTGCGATCGAACTGGCCGTAAAAGGTTTGATCGCACTGGATCGAACAGAGAATCTCTAGCCGGAAACAGCGGAGCCAATCGAACTCCAGCTTCCAAACGTCTTCACCGAGCCAAGTCTAGTGACCGGCATTAAGGCGAACGGCAGGATCACTACTACCGTAGGATGGGACCATTGTCCCGTCCGTTTGAAAGTTCGGGACAATAGTCCCAAACTACGGCTGGTCGTTTGCAGGCCGCCGTTCGCCTACGGCCAAATATACAACAAGGCAACAAGGGGCCAACAAGGGGCCAACAAGGGGCCATCCATCTTTGGGATGGGTTTAAATCGGTTAGCCGCAAAGCTACCTAAGCAA
>JANODW010000591.1:0-3753 GCA_031412875.1 Pirellula sp.
GTATGGTAGGCATAGCGGTTAAAGCCTCGGTTGGAGGAGAGGAAATAATGGAATCGGATGCTGCAATTGGAACGTTCATGGCAGATGCTCAGAGTACCGTGCGGTTGGCGATTCGAGAAGCCTGAGCGCAATGCTTGCTAACGATAGCCTTGCAAAGAGTCTATGGTTACAATGGCAGGTCCCAGGGCAACTGGTTGTTGTCTCTTTCCCTCCGTCCTAAGTTCCCCCCAAGCAGGTCTTCGCGTGGATCCAAAATCCCGATCGTTTCGATTGGCCCGAATCGCAGTGTCGTTTTTCAGCACTTTTCCTTTGGTTGCAACCCTATCCATGGCGCAGGAATCCAAACCGGTGGCTGCTCAGGAGGGAAATCCGCTTGTGCAAGTCTTTGAGCCTCGCGAGTATGTGGGTTCCAATAAAGTGCCGCTCAAGTATCGATTGCTTAAGCCGATCCAATACGAGGCTGGAAAAAAAGTTCCGCTGATTCTTTTTTTGCACGGTGCCGGCGAACGCGGCGATGACAACGCGTCCCAGCTCAAGCATGGAGCCAAGGACCTGTCGGATGCAAAACGCCGTCAGCAGTACCCTTGCTATATCGTGGTGCCACAGTGTCCCAAAGAGTTGAAATGGTCGGAAGTCGATTGGTCCAAAGAAGCGAGTGCGCAGCCGGAGCAGCCGAGCCAATCCATGCAGTCGATCAAAGAGCTTTTGGATGAAATGGTTGAAACAGCAGGTGTGGACAAGAATCGCATTTACATCACGGGGTTGTCGATGGGTGGCTACGGAACTTGGGACGCCATCGGCCGCTACCCGGATTTCTTTGCAGCTGCGATTCCGATTTGCGGAGGGGGAGATCCCAAGATGGTGAGCAAGTTTTCGAAGTTGCCGATATGGTGTTTTCACGGATCGGCCGACACGGTCGTCAAGCCAATACGATCTCGTGAAATGGTAGATGCGTTGAAGAAGGTCGGCTCGCCGATCCAATATACTGAGTATGCCGGCGTCGGGCATGATAGCTGGTCCGCTACCTATTCCAATCCCGAACTTTATACGTGGCTATTTGCGCAGCAGAAGTCCGACAAATGATTCGACAAGTGATTCGATCGAGCGACGATGGACCCGACTTTCCGCTTACTTAGCCAAACCATGAGAATTCCAATTCTTCCTTTGTTGTTTTTGTTGATTGCTGGAGGGCTTGGTAGAGATGCCTATAGCCAGACGAGCAAGATTACGAATTTTGCGCGCGACATTGCACCTTTGTTGCGAGACAATTGTCTGTCGTGTCATGAAGGAGCCGAGGCGAGCAACGGCTTTTTGATTTCTGACCGAAATGCGCTACTGGGGTTCATCGAGCCGGGCAATGCTGCGGCAAGTTCGTTATGGACGGATTACCTTACCCAACCACCCACTACGGAGCTCAAGGACAGTTTGGTAATGCCCCCGAACGGGCCACTGAAGCCTGCGCTGTTGGCGACACTTAAATTATGGATCGATGAAGGAGCAGATTGGCCAGAGGGAGTGCCGTTGCTCGGCGAAGCCAAGGCAGCGCCGTCGGACAAAAGTGTTTCGGTTGGGATTCGTGCCTTTCGAGCGATAGGATACTTCCATCCCGCGCTGGTGCATTTTCCGATCGCATTGTTTTTGGTAGGTGGGGGATGCGCGTTTTTGTCGTATTTTCTTGGGTCGAAGTGCCAAACGACTGCTTTTCAGTGCGTATCGCTGGCAGCGATGACGAGCATCATCACGGTCGTCATGGGATGGTCCTTTGCCGATACGCAGGGATATGCAGCTTGGAGCACACCGCTTGCGGCGGACGCGTCCCATCGCGATGCCAATTTGTTTTATCATCGTTGGGTGGGTACCTTGACGGCGGTACTAGGCGTTGCATGTGTGTTCATGGGATTGATCGCGCGTCGCAACAAGTCGGATCGATTGAATCATGCATGGAGGATCGTGGCGATGCTTTTGGCATTGCTGGTATCTGTGGTGGGGCATCAAGGGGGAGAGTTGGTGTACGGAGACGTGTTTGAGAAGGCCTGGCAGGAAATGGGCAGATGAGGCTTTCCTTCGGGGCTGCGCGTGGCAACTAACCAACAGCGGGTTCGGGTGGCGTTTTTTTCTGTTGGTAGACGCCGACGCCGCGAGCAAAAGCGGCGATATCGACACGCATGACGCCAGCTTGTCGCAACGCTTGGGAAGCTTCATGAGCTGTTGCCCCGCTGGTAACAATGTCATCCACGACAAGGATCGACGCACCAGCGAGTTCCTTTCTAGGTTTGCAGTCGAAGGAGTGGAGAGGGCCGGTTCGGCGTTCCTCGATGGTCTTGGTTCCTTGTTTTTCCGTCCACCGCGTGCGGTAGAGCCAATGGCGACGGATCGGCAATTGAAGCACTTTTGAAATCTGAATCGCCAGAACATCCGCTTGGTTGTATCGCAACGCAGCGCGGCGGAGCCAATGCTGAGGTACCGGGACGATTGCATCGTAGGTGTGGGTGAGAAACGGTGGGTGTGTTTGAAGCCATCCCGCGATCCGTTTGCCGATTTCGATGGCCAACGGTTCGCACGTAGGTTGCTTGATTTTGCGGGCTGCTCGCGCGGCTTTGTCCGCGTAAGCCGTGTAGCAATAAGCGCGGCGGAAGGACCATTTGCGCCGTTCGCAGTAATAGCATTTTTTGGAGGCTACGGCGAGCGCAGCCAAAGTGTCCGAGATCGGTGCGCTGCAGCATGGGCAACGCAATTCGGTCGGACGGATATCCAATGCGCACGAATCGCAAAGCGACTCCTGGTCCGGTCCAACGATTGGTTCGGAGCACAGCATGCAGATGCGAGGAAAAATCAAATCGACCAAGGGCCGATACCAGCGTGCTTGGAGCATAGAGCCGTCCGCTTAAGGAATTTACTTTTTATTCACCACTGCTTTTTTTCGCTTTGGGTAAAGCTCCCGGCAGATCCCGCAAATGCAACCATCACAGCCCCGTGCCGTGCAGTGCTCGCGACCGTAAAAGATGATTTGAAGATGCAGCCGGTTCCAAGTCGATTCGTGAAACAGACTTTTAAGATCGTTCTCCGTTTGTACAACCGACCGACCGTTGGTAAGTCCCCACCGCTGAGCCAAGCGATGGATATGAGTGTCTACAGGAAATGCCGGGTGGCCAAAGCCTTGGCTCATCACCACCGACGCGGTCTTGTGGCCCACGCCTGGGAGCCGTTCGAGCGCTTCAAACGACTCGGGGACTTGACCATTGTGATCGTGGACCAGCATCGCCGACAACTCTTTGATAGCCTTGGATTTTTGGGGGCTCAAACCGCATGGCTTGATGATTTCCCTAATGTTTTCGACCGATTGTTGAGACATGTCCAATGCATTGTCTGCCAGTTTCCAGAGAGACGGCGTGACGCGATTGACCATTTTGTCGGTGCACTGAGCGCTCAATAGAACTGCGATCAGCAGGGTGAAGTTGTCTTTATGATCCAAGGGAATGGGTGTCTCTGGATACAGTTCCTCCAGTCGCCGCTGGACGATCTGAGCGCGTTCCGATTTCTTCATCAGGATTTCTTTTAGGCAGACGGCTTAGTTTTCAGCACGATATCGTAGCGACCGGAAGGGCCGCTGGGCTAGTGGGTCGCGTCGCGACACCCCAAATGGCGATTACTTTAGCGCAACGGCGCAAGCCGTCCGGTCAGGACCTGGTAAGAACCTCTGCGATCTCAGCCGCGACACCGGAGGGCTCGTGCCCAGCCGCTACGAAAATGAGT
>JANODW010000592.1:0-1076 GCA_031412875.1 Pirellula sp.
GGAAAAAACGTTGCAATCGTGCCTGACGAGGGTAGCATCGGTTCTTCGGTTCGATCCACATGATCGGGTGGTATCGGCCTATTCACACTCACCCTATGCGATTCATTTTTCGCAAATCGCCTAGATTGCCAAAAGCTTGCGAGAGTGCATTGAGGCGAGCGGCAGGCTGAAACATACCAGCAGTAGTTTGGGACCATTGTGCCGAACCAACAAACGGACGAGACGAAGGTCTCATCCTACGGTAGTAATGATCCTGCAGCTCGCCTAAGAATGGTTTGCGAGCGCATGGCGGGATGCTTGAAAGAGGCAACGCGTGTCCGTCGCAGCCGTGGGTGAAAATCTATCGATTGGTAGCCTTGCGCAATCGCTAGGGCAAGAATGGGACAAAATGTTAGGGGTGACTAGTGGCAGAGCAAGTCGCGTTGGATTAAATTAGCGACCGCTTGTGGTAGCATTCCGTAAACCCCCATTTTGTTTGAGTTCGCTCAATCCCCTCCATCTAATCCTCACTTCAAGACAATTCTATGAGCAATCATTCGTCATCAACGGCTGCGGTTCCGAACGCGTCCAGACTCCTTTGGGCAGGTTTCATGGCTATTTTAGCAGCGGGCGTGGGATTCGCTTTGCGTGGTGGAATTCTCGACAATTGGGGCAAGGAATTTGATTTTACTTCGAGTCAGTTGGGTGCAATTGGTGGAGCCGGGCTTTCAGGCTTTTGCTTTGGGATCATCATTGGCGGAGTGATTGTTGACAAAATAGGTTATGGCAAGTTGGTCGGCCTCGCCTTGTTGGGCCACATCCTATCCGCATTTGTAACCTTTGGAGCGACTACCCCAGACAACGCCTACAACTTTCTGTTTTGGGGAATGTTCATTTTCGCATACGCGAATGGAACTTTGGAAGCAGTCGCCAATCCGCTGGTTGCAACGATCTTCCCACAAAACCGAACACATTATTTGAACATCCTGCACGCGAGTTGGCCTGCTGGGTTGATTCTCGGCTCGGTTGCTGGTTGGATTTTGGACGACAAACTCGAACTGCATTGGAAATACCAACTTGCACTTTATCTCGTTCCC
>JANODW010000593.1:0-4960 GCA_031412875.1 Pirellula sp.
GTTTGAACGCACATTTTAGTTATATCACAAACCCAGAATCACTCCATCAGCTTTGTGAAAAGATAGCTGTTCAGAAGCTTGTCGCCTTTGATACGGAGTTTGTTGCCGAGGATTCCTATCGGCCGGAGCTCTGTTTGGTTCAAGTTGCGACAGAGGATGAGATCGCAATCATCGATCCCTACTTGTGCGCGGATTTGAATCCCTTTTGGGAGGCGTTGATCGATCCGCAAACGACGGTGATTGTCCATGCGGGTCGGGAGGAGACTCTTTTTTGTTACCGCGCCACCAGGAAGCTGATCCCGAGGCTGTTCGACATTCAGATCGCTGCTGCTTTTTTAGGTTTTGAGTATCCCGCGTCGTATGGCAATTTGGTGCATCGCTTTACGGGGGTGGTGTTGGACAAAGAGGAGACGCGGTCGGATTGGCGAAATCGACCGTTGTCGAACCAGCAGCTCCAGTATGCGGCTCAAGACGTTCGCGATCTGCCTCGATTGTATGAAGCGCTTAGTCAGCAGTTGGCCAAGCAGCAAAGGTTGTCTTGGCTTGAGGAAGAAACCAAGCGGAGGCAAGAAGAGCTGGCGGAATTCGAGTCCAACGAGAGTTGGTTTCGAATTAGCGGGATTCAAGCGCTCTCTGGCAACTCGCTATCGATCGTGCGTGGTCTCTGGAACTGGCGAGACATCAAAGCAAAGGAGCGAGATGTGCCTTCGCGAAAAATCCTTCGCGATGATTTATTGATCGAGTTGGCCAGGCGAGGGACATCGGATGTTCGGCGGATGACTTCGCTGCGAGGGATGGAACACAGGCACACCAAACAATACTTGCCCGAGCTCTCCAAAGCGATCGAGGAGTCCCTGTCGCAGCCACCACCCACTTGGCCCAAGAAGCATCGCTATGGAAAGGGGCAACCCGCAGGAATGCTGACGCAGTTTCTTTCCGCAGCGCTCGCTTATATTTGTCGCACGAAACGCATTGCTCCGGCAATTGTCGCCACCTCGGATGACCTGCGGGACTTTGTGAAGTACCGTTTGGATCCGCAGAGTGAAGACTCGCCGCCACCCAGTTTGACATTGGGTTGGCGAGCGGAAATCATCGGAAAAGAACTAGACGAATTGCTTGCCGGCCGACTCGGTATGGTCCTGGACAATCCGACAAGCGAAATGCCAATCAAGTTCTGTCGGCCACAGTAGGTCCTGCCCAAAGGACGGGACCTCCGCGTACCGCCAGGTTGTTTTCGCTAACGTCCAATGGCTTTTTGGTAGGCGGCAGCGCCACCCACGACCGGCAAATCCAATTGGGTTCCTTGCAGATCGACCGTCAGTTCGGTGCCCGGTTCTGGTAGCAACGTGAACTCGGGATCGCTCGAGAAAATCATGAGGCCAATTTTCTCGCCGGCAGAGATCACCTGATCGTCTGGCTGCAGCGCAAAGCTAAGTTCATAAAACTCGCCTGGCACCAACGGCTTGCTCTCGCGAATCGACTTGTGATTTTGAGGGTCTGCCCAACCGCGGGTGATCAGGTTGTCGGTGATCTTGGTCTTGGAGTCCTCGGTCCAGGGGAGCGAAACCAACCAAACGGAAAGATTGACGGCAGGCTCGCTCGAGGCCACGCGGATTCGCAGCTTGGCATAGCCCGAGAGATGCAATGGTTCTTTGAGTTCGGGGGTTTCGAATAGCAATCGGTTCTGAGAGGATTCCGCTTGAGCCAAAACGGCACCCAGTTGGGAGGAATCGTCGAGGATTGTTTCGCGAGGTTGCCCCACGGTTGTTTCGGTGCTCAGTCCACCTCGACGGTTCCCTCCCTTGGTTGGATAAAGCGACACGCTCTTGGCGTCGGGATGGGGATAGTCGCCGTAGGACGTAGGCTGCGAACGTTTGTCGGATTCGCGAACGATCCAGGATCGCGGATCCTTTTCGACTCCGTTGTCGATGCCGTGCAAGTACTTCGTGAACCAGCGATTCATCATGCTCACTGGGGGTTCGCCGCCGTGGCCTCCTTGGTGGCAATAAAACTGGACCGGTAGCCCTTTGGCTTTCGCGTATTCAAAGATGCGGACGCTGTGCTCGGGGACGACGTTCCAATCATTGAATCCGTGCGCCATGAGCAATGCGGCTCGAAAGGGTCCCATGTCGTTCAAGTAATCTCGTCCGGCCCAGAAATCGTTGTAGTCGCCGGTGATACGGTCTTGTCCATTGGCCATTTCTTTATCGCGGACTTCGCAATCGCAGTGAGACCGTTTTTCCTCATTGCCGCTGTGGATGAAATTGTACAAAACATCGATATCCTCCCCCATGTACCCGCCAGGGTGGCGCACCAAACCATTGGAACGGTAGTAGTGGTAGTAGGAGGTATTGGGTGCGATGGGAACAATGGCTTCGAGACCTTGGACGCCGGTGGTGGCTGCAGCGAGCGGAATGGTGCCATTGTACGAGGTCCCAGTCATTCCCACTTTGCCGGTGGACCATGATGCGGAAACGGTTTCGGTTCCATCGACTTCGGTAAAGCCTTTGGCTCGTCCGCACAGCCAATCGATGACGGCTTTGGGTGCGAGCGATTCGTTGTCCCCTCCGACCGTCGGGCACCCCTGGGAGAGCCCTGTTCCTGGCGAGGACGAATGCACAACGACGTAGCCCCGAGGCACCCATTGTCGGGTTAGCGAATTCGAGATGACGGGCCGTACGCCTTTGGCTTGGAATGCGGGCGGGTCGTCGTGTTTGGGCGGAGTGGCTCCGATCGCATGCTTGGTATTCCAAAGGTGGTTGGCGTTCAACGAGCCTGTCCCGGCGAAATAGGGGCTCGATTCATAAATGACAGGCAGTTTCAAGCCCTCGGTATCGGTTTGCTTGGGCCGCGTGACATCGACGTGCATGCGATCTAGTTTTCCATCGGCATCGGAGTCAAACTCTGTCTCGACCCATAGATCGTGTCGAATCCAGTCCTTGGCATCTTTAAAAGCGTCTACAATTTGGGCTTCGCCGTTTTCAAAAACAGGAGCGGCCTTTTCTTGGGCCCAAGCGATGGGGTGTGAAACAAGCGAGCACGAAACGACCGCGCTCACAAAAAAAGAATAGTTCGATCTGGAAAAGCCTCGAGATGCCATGAAAATCACTTTGTTGGGTTTCAGAATGGGTTTAGAGGATCGGTATAACCTAACTGGAAATGGCAGCCATTGCTACAATACGTCGTTTACGGAACCGACATTCTCTCGGTAGAGCCGTGCATTTCATCTAGAAGAGCAGGAGGATTTTTCAATTGGGAATGCGTATCGCTGCGATCTCGATGGCCGTCCCGCCGAGGGTACAAACCGCGGTTGAGCTTGCTCCGTTGCTCCATCGCTCCGCAGAGTGGATCGAACAGCATACCGGGGTAGCGCGACGACGCATCGCCGACGACAGCGTCTCTCCGGCCGAACTTGCTGCGACGGCCGCTCGTCAAGCCATATCGACCGCTGGTCCGCCCGATTTGATCCTCTATGCCGGAGCGCTCACACAGCAATTGGTGCCCGATACGTCGGCTTTCGTTCAAAAAGAATTGGGGCTCGAACGCATCCCTTGCTTCACCATCAACCAAACGTGCCTATCGTTCATTGCCGCATTGCAAGTGGCGCATAGTTTATTGTACGTGGGAAGCTACCAGAGAATCCTCATTTGCTGTGGCGAATTGGGAACCCGCGGTCGCAGTTTCGACGAAGCCGAATCGGCTGCGTTGCTTGGAGATGGGGCCGCGGCCGCGATCGTCGAGAACGACAAGGGCTCCTCCAGCGATCTCATCCACTGCTGCTTGGAAACTTGGTCGAGCGGGATCGATTTGTGTTCGGTGCGGGCCGGGAATCATCCTCCGCCTCGCCCCGACATGTCCCACGACTCCCTTTTTTGCTTTCACATGCAGGGGCCTCAACTGTACCGCTTCGTAAGGCCTCGCCTCAAACTGTTTCTCAATACCTTTCTCGAGCGCGCGGGACACTCGGCAGCACAGGTGCATCTCGTTGTTCCGCATCAAGCGTCCGGTCCCGGTTTGAGATTGCTCGAACAAATCGGATTTACCCCTGATCGGATTGTAAACATCGTGGCGGAGTACGGGAACTGCGTCGCCGCCTCGATCCCCATGGCGCTCGCAGTCGCGGCTCAGCAAGGGCGGATCGCGCGGGGCGATACGGTCCTGCTAGTGGGAACTGCGGCTGGGGTTTCCCTGGGAGCCGCATTGCTCCGATGGTAGATTCGCAGGCCATTATGGCCGTTCGCCAGTTGCTGCACGGTAAGCAGTTGCGTGTCCTCATCACCGGTGGGACTGGATTCGTGGGCGCTCGCGTAGCCTGCTTGTTGGCGGAAGCCGATCAGATCGTAACGATCACAGGCCGCAATCGTTACCGCACCCGTCACGCGTGGCATCCTCGAATCCGATTCCTGCCGTGCGACATTTGCGATGCTGCCGAGGTCGAGCGAGGTTGCCGCGAGCAAGACGTTGTCATCCACGCCGCGGCGTTGGCAACAAGTTGGGGACCTGCTAGGCCCTTCCATGAGGTCAATGTGACGGGGACCGAGAACGTCGTCCGAGCCTGCCAATTGCAACCCACGACACGATTGGTGCACGTTTCTACAACCGCCATCCATTTTGAATTTCGCGACAAGCTTGATGTGGCGGAAGACGCAACGCTTCCCAAACGCTTTGCATGCGAATACGCAAAGAGCAAGGCCGCCGCAGAAGGGGTTGTCCAAGATGCGGTCCATAGGGGAGTGAACGCGATCATTGTGAGAGCTCGCGCCGTATTCGGCCCGGGTGACAACGCTCTCCTGCCTCGACTGTTGACGGCTGCCAAAAAAGGGCGATTGCCTACGATCGGCCGTGGAGACAATCGTGTCGATCTCACCTATGTCGATAACCTAGCGTACGCGCTGTGCTTGGCCATGGTACGCGGGGAACCAGGGAGTGTTTGTACCATCACCAATGAAGATCCCATATT
>JANODW010000594.1:0-2805 GCA_031412875.1 Pirellula sp.
GCAAAGAAAATCCCGCTCGGTCCGCGCCGCGTCTTCGGGCGAAAACTCCACATCGTCGCAGTAGCTCACCGCCCGCTTCAACCCCGCGACAGCCCGCGCGACGATCTCTTCGCGCGTCATCTTCAGCTAGAACTCGCGGTGGATCGCGCTGGTCGCCAAGAAAACGTGTATCCGAGCTTGAGGCGCTTTCTGCAAGGCCTCCCAAGCCCGATCGATGTCTCCATCGTTGCATCGGGCCAGCCCACAAATGATCGGTCCCCGAATCGTCGTCGCTATTTCGCGTACCGCTTCAAAGTCACCCGGTGATGCGATTGGAAAACCCGCTTCCATCACGTCCACTCCTAAATTCGCTAACGCTTGAGCAACTTCCAGCTTCTCCGCCAGATTCATACTCGCGCCCGGCGACTGCTCACCGTCGCGCAACGTGGGGTCGAAAATGGTAATGTTTCTGGGAGTAGGCGCAGGCGATGAAAGGGTCATGAAACAGCTTTTGTCAACGGTTGGGACGGACGGAAGTGGAAATGAGGTCGTTCCTGGAATGTGCTGCAAGGACAATCCAGCGTCAAAGGAGGTTCGCTGAACACCGGGTGCCGCAAATTTGGGCAGGAGCCTCACATGCATGCGTTCGCGTTGACGCTCGCAGGGCAGAGAGACCCGCCTATCCCTCAATTCTCAATAGCTTACCGACAATAAACCAATTGTCACCCTTACTTTCGCTTCTTCTACCTCTTGAAACAGGGTTTGGCACAAACATTGCATTCTTTCTCGGGCGATGAGTTTTTGCCCGTTTGTTGGGCAAAGTCTTGTTCTACCCAACGTCGAATGAGTGTCGGAGTGTCGCGGAAGCAATTCCTCGCCCTCCACGCTCACGATGTTTGAACAACGTTTAGCAGCCAACTGGATTTTGCGTCGGTACGCCGACTGCAGAGGTACCCCATCGGCCTGTCTGTAGTGTCCGCCTCACTACACCAGGCCGGGGTATTCCTCTCTTTCTCAATCCGCGAATCCACCGTCCAACCTAGGGCACTTCGGTAAGCCAACCTTCGCGAAACGCAGCGTGCTTCATGCTCTTTCCCCCCTCGACGAAATAGCTATAAATCGCATGGATCGTTCCGTCTGCTCCCTGTGTCACGGCCGGGTAATGGAACGAACCACTGGCATGGTCCTCGAGATGACGTCGGATGGGCCAAGTTCGACCCTCATCGCTGGACAACGCAACAGCCAATCGATTGCGACCTTTGACCGTGTCGTTGTACACCATGAGCCATTTGCCGTTGTCCAATCGAATGCCATCCACTCCGGAACCGGGGTTAGGCAACTCGCTCACCCCGACCGGTCCCCAGGTCTCTCCATCATCGCTGGATTCCGATGTCCTGACTTTCTCTCTCTGACCATTCTCGCGCATGTAAGCAACCAATGTTCCATCATTGCGTTGCAAAACCGTTGGCTGGATATTGCCAAATCCAAACAGGGGCTTGCTGGCATGCCATGTCTGCCCCGAGTCGTCGGTAATGGCCATGATGGAGATCGAAAACGTATCGGTGTACAGCGGCAATAGTATGCGACCGCTCGGCAACTGAGTCGGTTTGCAACGCGGCTGCCACCCCAAACGCTGAAAGAGCTTTTCTCCCAGCTTCTCCCGCGCGACGCGGATGCCCTCGATTTGCTTCGGCTGCAGTTTGTCCCGATAAGGAGCAAGCTCACTGTCGAGCTTCGTTCGCGCCTCGTCGGTGAAGTCGTCCGGTTTGAGCAAAATCATCCCTTCCCGAAACCAAGCGGGCGACTTCGGTGCATCATATTGTTTAGAAACCTTGACGTTCGTGAGGCAGGACTCCCAACTGTTTGCTAGGATGGTCGGATAAAACAACCAAAGCTGCTGGTCTCGATCTACAAACAGAGCTGTATTGCAATCGGGAAAACCGGGCGTGTCCGCCAACACAAAGGGCTCCGACCAACCTGCAGCCCCCTGCTTCTTCCACGATGCATAGACGGCCACATCGTCAGCCTGCCGCTCGCCCGCACCTCGGTACCACGTCGCGAACAAGTCGCCGTTGGGACATTCGACAATCCCCGGCGCATGGTTGTGCTTGGGATTCAATGGAAAAACGAGTTCGCTGGTCAAGAGTGGGTCGGCCGCATTCGCCGACACTCCCATCGCCGCGATCCAGAAAAAATGAAACCCACCAAAAATCAAAGCTCGATTTTGCATCACATCACTTTCGCTAGGGGTTATGTAGGATGGGACCATCGTCCCGTCCGCCCGTCCGTCCGTTCTTCCCGTCCGTCCGTTCGTTCGTTCGTTCTTCCCGTCCCGTCCGTCCGTTCGTTCGTTCGGGACAATGGTCCCAAACTACGGTTGGTACATTACGGCCTGCTGCTCGCTTCCGTGGATCGCGCATCATCTATCGGATAAACTAACGCCGGACGTCTTTTAACTTGCTGACTGCGGTTTCGAGTCCCGTCAGATTCCTTTCCAACCGAGTTCGCGCATCTTCATCGGTGTGGTTGAGGATCCCGATAGGACCGCGAAAGCCCAGGTCCGAAATCGTCGTCAGCACTTCCAAGTCGCGATCACCAAGCCCGATCGGCAATATTTTTTTCCCCCTCCGTTCGCCATCGGTTTGCATTCCATTGATATTGATGACCAAGAGATAGGGTTTCAGCAATTGCAAGACGGTTGGCAATCGGTCGAGCATGTCGTGTGCATGATGCAAATTGAATACGACACCGACGTTGGGCATGTTGACGCGGCGTATGACCTCCACTTGATTTTCGGGAACGCCGAACCAACCGCCATGATTGTAG
>JANODW010000595.1:0-6527 GCA_031412875.1 Pirellula sp.
ACCAAAGAGAAATTCGATGTGATCACCTCGGATCCAATTCATCCGTGGGTCAAAGGGGCAGCGACTTTGTATTCCAAAGAGTATTTCGATCTATGCAAACAGCATCTGAATCCAGGTGGCGTTATCACACAGTGGGTTCCACTCTATGAATCAAGCCTGCCCGCAGTAAAAAGCGAAGTCGCCACTTTCTTCTCGTCCTTTCCCAATGGATCTCTTTGGTGCAACGATGACAACGGCCAAGGGTATGACATGGTGATGCTCGCGCAAGACAGTGCGAGCCCTATCGACTTAGATGCTTTGGAGGAACGATTGGGAAGTCGCGATCATGAACGGGTTGTCGAGTCATTGGCCGAAGTTCAAATGGGGTCGATGATCTCATTGGTACGATGCTATGCGGGACGCAATTCGGACATGGCTCCGTGGCTGTCGGATGCCGTCGTCAACACCAATCGCAATCTGCGGCTGCAATACCTCGCAGGATGGGCGCTCAACTCGAGAAAAGCGAGTGAGATCCGAGACAGTTTCAGACCCTTTGCGAAGTTCCCAAAAGACCTGCTCGTCGGTCACAGCAGAGCTGCCATCGCAGTTCAGTTCATCTTGGATCCGGCTAGAAACTCCCACACGCCGTAGTATGATTTACCCGAGTTCTCAATTAGCGCAATCAGTTTGTTCGCTTCTTCCCCATCCTCACCCTTCCATCCTCAATCTATCACCGACCGTCCAACAAAAATGAAAACAAGAAACTTCGCCAATACTGGGCGAGCCATCTCTGAAATTGGTCTTGGCTGCTGGCAATTGGGCGCAGACTGGGGGCACGTCAGCGACAACGAGGCACGGTCCATTTTGGAAACTGCTGTCGAGAATGGCGTAACGTTTTTCGATACCGCAGACGTTTATGGCGCGGGGCGGTCAGAAACGCTGATCGCCAAATTCCTTAAAGGCCGGCAAGAAGACGTGTTTGTTGCAACGAAAGTTGGACGTCGAAACTACCCAGGCCCGTATACGTCCGATGGGCTGCGGCAACATATCAATGATTGCCGCCAACGTTTGAACGTCGACGCTTTGGATCTAGTGCAACTCCATTGCATTCCACCGGACGTGATGGCGTCGGGCGAAGTGTTCGATTCCCTTCGGGCATTCCAACACGAGGGCTTGATCAAAAACTTTGGTGCCAGTGTCGAGTCGATGGACGAAGCTCTGACGATCCTCGAACAACCGGGACTGACATCGTTGCAAATCATTTTCAACATTTTCCGTCAGAAACCGATCCATGACTTATTCGACAAAGCGATGGCACAAAATGTTGGTATCATCGTCCGACTCCCATTGGCTAGTGGTTTGCTGGCGGGGAAGTTTACGGGAGAGACGAAGTTTGCAAGCGATGACCATCGCAACTACAACGCGGACGGGAAAGCGTTCAATGTAGGCGAGACGTTCGCGGGATTGCCACTGGCAAAGGGTTCGGAGTTGGCAGAGCGTATCAAAGCCTTTGTACCCGAAGGCATGACGATGGCGCATTTTTCGCAGCGATGGATTCTTGACCACAAAGCGGTGTCCACTGTAATCACCGGTGCATCACAACCCTCTCAAGTCTTGGCAAACGCTGCCGTATCGGAAATGCCACCGCTTTCCGAGGAAAAACATAATCAGCTTGCTGCGATCTACGAAAGCTCGATCAAAGAGCACATTCGAGGACGGTATTGATCGACACAAAATTTGGGGATAAGCAACGCGAAGTTGCCATAAAAAGGGTCACTTGAGATGCGGACGCAGCGAAACGACCATTGAGACAACGCGCGTTCGAGTTATCGCAATTAAGCGATCGGTAGGCTGAAACATACCAGCCGTAGTTTGGGACCATTGTCCCGAACGAACAAACGGACGGGACAATGGTCCCATCCTACGGAAGTAATGATCCTGCCGCTCGCCTTAGTTATCGCAATTGGCGACTCCTGAGGGCTTCCTCAATTTTTTGCAATTGGATTGGATTGTCATTCGCGGGGGGTGTTACCTCAACCTCTGCCGGGAACAACGCGAGCGACTGGATGTCCAATTCGGTTAAATCAAAATTGAGGTAAATGTTCTTGAGGCTCTTTACTTCGGCGAGCCGCCGGAATGATGCTGAATCGACGCTTGAGATCGATAGAGACAATCGCGATCTTGCCTTATTATCGATCAACATCTGCACCGCTTTACTTCTGCACTAGCAACTTGGCCAACGATGCGGCGAGCGACTGGATAGCTGCCTCATTTGGCAACGTCAGTCGCAATTGAATTCGCCCCTGCTCGTCTCGATCCACACATTGCGCAAGCCCTTGCGAAATTTGATCAACGGTCTCGCTCGGTGGCGGTGTTCCATCGTCTAGCAGTTGCGATACAAGTTGGATCGCAGCACCGAGCAACTCGCCGCTGGCCGATGCAACACGTTCACGCCGCTCGGCCAATTTCTCCGTTTGCTTGGCCACTTGAACGAGCCGAGATTGGTCGAGGGGTGCCGTTGGTTTCTCACCGAGTAGTTTCTCCAAACGACGCTTCAATTCCTCCATCCCGCTCTCCAGCTTGACGTCGTTGACATCGCTTTCGACGTCGAGTGCAGCCATTGCCAAATCATGCTTGCTGGCCAAGGTCCCGAGCATGCGTTCCTCGATGGTGTCTTCCGTGATCAGCAAGAAGACTTGCACGGGGTTCTTCTGTCCCATGCGATGCGCGCGAGCGATACGTTGCTCCAACACGGCTGGGTTCCATGGCAAATCAACATTGATAACGGTGTTGGCCGATTGCAGATTCAGGCCGGTGGCACCTGCGTTGGACATGATAATGGCCCGGCAATTGGGATCCGTCTGAAAGCTATGCACAATCTGCTGCCGCTGTTTTTGCGCGACTTGTCCGTCCAATCGTACAAATGGCATCTTGTGTTTCTTGAAGAGCGGCTCGATCAATGTGAGCATTGTCGTCCATTCGCTGAACAAGACAATTTTGCGAGACTCTTCGTCCGCCATCTGTTCCAGCAATTCATCCAACGTTTCGAGTTTGCTCGAGTAACCGAGGGCCTGCTTGTCGACTAGAAACGTACTATCACAAGCCATCCGTGCCATCAACAGATGCTTCTGCAATCGGAGCAAGTCCATTTCGGTAAGGTAAGCTTTGGATGCAATCTGAGCGGCTCTAGCGACGTGCTCATCGCTCAAATTCTTTTGCTCATCGGACGGGCGAATGCGAACAATTTCAGTCGTCCTCTCAGGCAATTGCTGCATGACCCCTTTCCGGGTCCGTCGCAGCAGAATGGGTTTCAACATCTCTCGCAATTGGTCAAGATTTTTGTAGCCTGAGATCTTTCCATCGTCGTTGACACCCGGGTGCCGATGAAAAAAGCGATACGCCGGTCCCAGCCTTTGGTTATCGACAAACCGAACGACCGTATAGAGTTCTTCGAGTCTGTTTTCCAATGGAGTTCCAGAAAGCACCAACGCGAACTTCGATTGCAGTTTCTGAAAGACTCGGGTGGTTTTGGACTCCCAGTTCTTGATGCGTTGCCCCTCATCCAAAATGATTAGATCCCATTCGATCGGGCTGACGACAGCTTCGTCTCGCATGATCTGTTCGTAGTTGGCAATCTTAAAAAAGCCGTCACCTGAATACTGCTCGGCGCGTTCTTTTGCCGATCCTAGACAGATGCGATGCGAGCGATTGCAGAATCTAGCGATTTCAGACGCCCACTGGCTTTTGAGGCTTGCAGGGGTGACCACTAAGACATTTTGGATATCGGTAAACTTGGCGAGCAACTCGGCGGTCCCGATTCCTTGAATGGTTTTCCCAAGCCCCATGTCGTCCGCCAACACAGCTCGCCCCGCACCGACAGCAAACGCGATCCCATCGAGTTGATAGGGTAGCAGTTCCACCTTGAGCAGTTCTTTTCGATACGGGTGTTTCGTTGGGTCCAAACGAATCTCGCTCGACTTGGCTTGAAGCTTTTTCTGCAGCAGCCGAGTCTCCATAAACGCTTCCGCATCCGGGTAGATCGTCACATCGGTTCCTGCTCGTTCGAGTTCGCGAAGGACCTTCACTACCTTGGATACATCCGTCGCCGTCTTGTCGAAGAAGCCCTTGAGGAGTTTGGCGGGCTCAGGCTCCAATGAACTGGGCACGTTGAACCTCAGTCCGATCTCCGGATCGATCGTGTCACCGTAATGCATTCTCAGCGATAGACTTTTGCGTTCGTACGGCTTCGCCAACGCTTGTTTGCTAAACCGTTTCTCGATTTTGGACTTGGCAAAAAAGATGTGTTTGCAAGTTCCCAGTTGGTTGGTACGAAAATCAGGGCAGGAGCAATAGGAGCGTCCGGGCTCTAAGCCTCGCATCGAAACGCGATAGGTATTTCCGGTTTCTTGACTAGTGACGGTATAGTCGGCCCAGGGCGTTGAAGCATCGGTCGATTTCAAAAGCATCCGGTCGGATTGAGAGCGTTGTTCACGTTCGGAAATCGCTCGGGCGATCAACTCCTTGGGGGAAAGATTTTCGATCGGTTCATGTGGGTCGGGAACTTCGGATAGTCCCAGAATGAGCTTGGATTCCAAAACCATGTGCAGGGTAGCAGCGATGTGATGGCAATCGGTTTTGCAAACATCGCAATGGAGATGAAGTCCATTGGGTTTATTGGACATTTCGACGATGGTGACATTCGCGATCTTCGATGGAATTTCCGGGTCTGGAATGGCGGCGAACAGAGAATCGCCGGTAAGCCGAACCGCTTTTGGCACATCGATTTCAACTTTCGCCCCTTGCCGCAGCCGCTTCGCCCCTTGTTCGCCAAGCAACCGTTCTGCAGCCCGAATGGTCAATTGCCCTAACCTATCTCGGATGGTCAATCGTTTGGTCACACGATGCGGGTTTCGCTTGGTTTTTGAGGCGGGTTTAGCAGGAGCAGCAGCCTTGCCTTGCTTGGAAAGTTTAGAAGATGCAGTCACCATAAATTTGCGTGTCCTTGCAACAGGAAAAAACGAAGAAATATTGCCGAATGCTCTGTCCGGTAAGGCGAGCGGCAGTCTGAAACATACCAGCCGTAGTTTGGGACCATTGTCCCGAACGAACAAACGGACGGGACAAAGGTCCGATCCTACGGTAGTAATGATACTGCCGATCGCCTAACAGTATACCAACCCACAGGAAACACGGCATATGCTCGTGTGAAACGATAGTTTTCTGTCAGCCGTGGGCCTAAAATGGCGGCATGGTAGATGACAACCGATTTTACAAACTTATTTTCGTTCTGAAGTGGGTAGTTGTATTCGTCATCTTAAAAGTGCTCGTTGGGATCGTTTCCAACTATCCCGATTACTTTCCGCCCGATTACGATGCCGACTTTCTGCTCGGCCGCGAAGGTCATTTTTACGGCGTCTACAGAATCGCATTTTACGTCCACCTCTTGACGACGCCGTTCGCGCTGGTCAACGGCTTGGTCTTAATGAACGAATCGTTGCGCCGGAGTTTTTCTAAACAGCATCGTCGTCTGGGCCGATTGCAAGTGTATGTCGTTTTGCTTTTAGTGGTTCCCAGCAGTTTGTGGATGTCGGCGTTTACGCTTAGCGGTCGAGTAGCAGGGGCTGGTTTCGCACTTCTTGCGCTGATCACCGGGTTTTGTATGATCATGGGATGGAAACGAGCTGTGGAGAAAAACTTCAAAGCACATCGATATTGGATGACACGGTGCTTCGTCATGCTTTGCTCCGCGATCGTGCTCCGTTTAATGTCAGGAATCGCGACGGAATTGATTCCAAATGCAATGTGGACGTATCCCTTTGCAGCTTGGAGTGCCTGGCTCATTCCTTGGATATCGCTAGATGGAATTGAGCAATACAAACGAAGTCGAAACAATGCAGCAAACCATCTATCCTTCTCCTCTTGGACCCGTTTCGGGCGTTTCGGGAAGAAAAAGCGGGGGGTGAGAGGTGAGTCGACATAGGACATGCCGGCCCACACTTGGGGTCCATTCGAGTCTACGGCGTCTCGCGGCCGTCGATAGTCGCCAACCCGCGCAGAACGTCTTTCGATACATTGACAAAAAGGAACCGAACACTTCCATCTGCCATACAGGCGTGTAGCCCGTTCTGATGAGCGGTCTTGGAATTAGGATCTGCAGAGACGAACCTATCTTCGCTTGCGTCTTCAGGACACATCCAGTGCACAGCTTTCGATGGCTCCGTTTCGAAGACGAGAATGGTGTTGCTTAATCCATCCACAATCTCGGTAAGCATCCGCCCAGACTGTGGTCGTAAGCAGTTGTGTTCGCCAACGATGGCCAGGTAACAGGTATGGCCCACTGGGGATGCACTGGAAGGGCAAAGATAATCCGACACGCGACTTCGAAAAACGGCTTCATTGGCTGGGTCATCCCATGCCTTGGAGAAATCGATCTTGGCGTAGAGATCGGATCGCTCCAGAAAAGGCAGGATGAGAGATCGCCAACTGTGCAATCGATTTCCAGCCTCATCCACGGTATAGGCGGGAGGAAGCATTTTGTATTTGCTCTC
>JANODW010000596.1:0-3825 GCA_031412875.1 Pirellula sp.
AGACTGTGCGCATGGGCACCTCCCAGGCAGCACCGCGTTGCAGCGGTTAGTGGGATGGAACGTGGTGGCCATCGCATCGGTGGATGGAGACGTGGAATGCAGCGGTGACGTGATGGTGCAGCGTAAGATTGAAACACAGAGTAACGGAGGGCACAAAGAAAAACGGACGACACGTTGCCTCCGTGATCTCTGTTGCTCTGTGTTTCAAAAAGTCCCGCATGGAATTTCTTCTTTCTTTGACCGCTGAGTTGCGCAGAGGATTGCATGACTGCCACATCTGACTCTGCGTCCCTCCGCGACCGCTGCGGTTAAAAACGAGAAAAGTGGGGATCGGTAAACAGTTGCGGAGTCGCTTTCGGCAAAAGCGACCTACAAATGCATTTGGCGAATGCGGCTTTGCGGGTACAAGCATGCAACGAAGGGCGTTACACTAGGTTGGTAAGTGTCGCACCCCTCTTGCTATCCATTCCTTCCTAAACCAACGGAGATATTTTTATGCAGCGATTGATCGCAACCGTTTGCTTCCTTCTGTTTTGCAATCCTCTTCAAGCGGCCATCCAAACCAAAATCGTGGAGTATCGTGACGGAACTGTTACCCTCGAGGGGTTCATGGCATGGGATGATGCGGTCTCCAATGCGCCAGGCGTGCTGATCGTTCATCAGTGGATGGGTAGAACCGAGTACGAAGAAGGACGAGCCAAACAACTGGCCAAGATGGGCTATGTGGCATTCGCTTTGGACATCTACGGAAAAGGTGTGCGTCCGAATAACCCTCAGGATGCGGGCAAGACCGCAGGCACTTACAAGAATGACCGCGCTCTTTACCGACGTCGGTTGCAATTAGGCTTGGATCAATTGCGATCGCATGCGACGGTCGATAAGCAGAAGATGGCTGCAATCGGCTATTGCTTTGGAGGAACCGGCGTTTTGGAATTGGCTCGGAGCGGAGCGGACATCGACGGAGTCGTCAGCTTCCACGGCGGACTGGATTCGTTGGCGCCAGAGGATGCCAAGAAGATCAAAGCAAAGGTCCTCATTTGTCACGGTGCCGATGACCCATTCGTGCCCGCGAAAGATATCGATGCAATGAGAAAAGAATTTGCGGACGCCGATGTCGACTACCAAATGATCTACTATTCGGAAGCCGTCCATTCTTTCACGCAACCGATGGCGGGCAACGACAACAGTCGCGGAGCAGCCTACCAAGAACGCGCCGACAGACGCTCCTGGCAAGCGATGAACGGGTTTTTCGGCGAGATCTTTAACGCCCCACCGAAGTAACAACCTAAGCAACGGGAAGTTCGCGAACACTAAAAATCGTCCAGCTCACTTTTGCGCAGGCTGGACGATTTCGGCCTTGTTATCGTTCGGGTCGGTAAAGCAACCGGCCGCAACTCGGACAAGGGATCGCTTGTTCCTTGCGAAGACTGTCGAGAATCTTGGGCGGCAATCCAGTGTAGCAACCCCCACAGGAAACGTCGTCCAAGGGGGCCATCGAGTCTTCCGAACGGTTTTGAACGAGCCGCTTGTAGATGACCATAAAATCAGGCGTGAGGTCCTTTTCCAGTACCGCCAAACTCCCCTCAACACGCTCCAAGTCCACTTGGAGTACGGCGAGTTTTTTCGCGATATTCGCTTCGGTTTTCAGCTTCTCCGATTCGATTAGTTTAAGTTTTTCTTCTAGTGATTTGAGTTCTACTTGCAGGGCATCGATTTCTTCGAGAATTTCTAGGATTTCGTCGGAAAGAACGCTGTTTGCTTGCGAGTCAGCCGCGATTTGTTCCTTGATCGCTTGGAACTCGCGGTTATTTTTGGCAGCATTCATTTTGCCTTCCCACTCATGGATCTTGGCTTCGCGTTCTCGCAGTTGCAATTGTTTTCGATCGGCGTCCATCTTCTTTTGCTTGATTGTGTCCTTGCATTTCTGAAGCAAATCCTTGGCTGCGTCGACTTGCATGCATGCAGCCCGAACCTGTTTTGGCCCCCGATCGATCTGGGTTTTCATGTCTGCAATTTGGAGCAAATGCTGGTGCAAGTTTCGGGCAACGGAGTCGCGGACTGTCATTCGAATTCCACTGGGAGATGGGCGGCGAGGCAATTTTCGTTGATTAAACCACAATTGTACGGAGAAACTAGCCTGATATCTCTATTGCGATCTGTTTTACAACTTACGACAATGCGGCGGTCCGGTCATTTTCAGCCCCTTTTTCTTACGGAAAAATCAACGATGTCCCTTTCCAAAAACCGCCTTCACTGGAGCCATGCTGCGGTGGTCGCTTTGTCGCTGATCGGCACGCCGACCATCGGTTGGTCGCAAGAGCCAAGGAATTTGCAGGGAGAACGAGAACAGGCCGCTGTTTCTGCGGATCTTCAAATGATTTACGGCAAGACGGATTCGGCTACCACGGTTTCGGACTATTCGACCATTTATGACTTCTGTAGGAACGTCGTGGGGGATTCGACCCGAATCCAAGAAGACAAAATATACGCTCGAAATTTGATGAGCTGGGCCGCCAACCGACGGGGCGAGGCACGCAGCGACCGAGCTGGAGAATTGGTCCGGCAACAGCAGTTTGCTCAAGCCGAGGACCTGGACGCGCGCTTCATCTTCCTGTGGATCGCCTTCAACGCAGCCTATGCGGATGAGCGTGACTTCCAGTCTATCCCGGCGGGCGAGCGCAAGACATTCGCCGATTTCTTTGACAAACTGGTCGCATTGGATGCCGATCGCCGAATCTACGGCGCGATCTGGCAAAGGTTTTCCGGGCCGATCCGGATGCTCATGCAGAACCGCTTTGTCTTCAATCCATTCTGGCAGCATCACAACGGCATCGATGGTTATGACGACTGGGAGGTCAGGTTCAAAGCCTCGGCCCGCAGTTTCGCACTGGCTCTGCAGGCCGGTGACACTGCCCGCGTGCTCAGCCTCGTCTTCGATCGCCTTTACGTGCTGCGCAACCAGCTCGTGCATGGCGGCTCAACCTGGAACAGCGGCATAAACCGGGCGCAAGTCCGCGACGGCGCCGCCATTTTGGGCTTTCTCATGCCCGTCGTGATCGACATCATGATGGACAACCCCGACCACAGCTGGGGCCAGCCTTTCTATCCGGTGGTTCCAGCATGACGACTTGGGGAGAGGTCAATTCCGCAGTCAGCAAGATTGACGATTCAGCGGCACCGTTGCGCCAGGAAATCGTCCGTCGGCTGGCGGAGATCGGTTGCGAGGTTGTGGCGATAAAGGCGAAGATGATCGGCCTGCGCCATCCATCAGGCGCCCCTTTGGCGTGGGAGTACAACAACGGCGCGCAGTGGCTTCATTTGACACCTGAAACCGCACGGCTGATTGATGAACCCGGGCGGTTCAGCACAAGGAAGCACTCTGGTCGCCGACAGTATTCGCCACCCTATGAAGGCCCAGCAATTGCTGTCGCGACTGGCGGGGAACTGGATGCACTTCAACCTTTGAGCGGGTCACTATTCGATCTGACACTTGATCGATGGATTGTTGTCTTCAAGAAGAAGTTTGAGGGCTTTACCCGTTTCGATGCCTTGCATCCTGTGTTCGAGAATGAAGAACGCACCGGAGATGCCAAGAAACAGGGCGCACTGGACTTGATGCAGGAGGGATTGCGCGAAATTTCAAACGCCGAGCAGGCTTTGACGCTTTGCGACGAGACGATAGGACGGTCTCACCTCTACACCATGACCAAAATCCGCTTCCGCTATGTGATCCGGAACAATCCGGAAATCTCACAAACCGCTTTGTTCGCGTTGCTACGATCAGGAGCCGACCCAAACGATCTTGCCGACGCTGTGGCGTCCATC
>JANODW010000597.1:0-11990 GCA_031412875.1 Pirellula sp.
GTGTTTTCGATCGGTTTGCTTCGAAAAACAGCCACCACATCTTCAACGGGCAGCACGTAGAGTTGATTGTCTGGTTCAAAATCGACCGGAATCGCGTTTTTGGGATGGAATAGGATTTTGTCGTACTGCCGCAGAGGCACATTCTCATCATGCTCCACTTGGCGGCTGATGGTAACGATTCGCCCCGTAATTGTTGGAATTTCGGAGGCGTCGGGGAGAGCAATGCCGCCTCGGGTCTCCCGTTTTGGCTCATCCTTTCGGACCAAAATCCTCGCGCCGATGGGTTCTATGTAGTCAAACTGGGGTGATTTTTTTGCCATCCACAAAGCATAGGCGACCCGAACGAAACGGCAAGTACATTTGCACTTGCATTGAAGGTCAAATTCGTCATACTGCTGGGCTTCCCTAAGAATTTAATGGGCCGGCCTCGGCTCGTCGACACACCGAATAATTGAAGCAGCGGAACGCAGCAGTAATGATTGAAACGATTGAAGTGGCCAAGCGAGACGTACTCGGATCAAGAGCCATGATTAAGATTCGCGAAAAAGGTCAAATCCCTGCCATTCTTTATGGGCACGGGGAGGCAAATGTTTGCTTGACGGTTTCGCTCGACACGGTCAATAGCTTGATCAAACACGGGACTAAGTTGGTGACATTGACCGGCGGCGTATCGGAAACCGCTTTGCTCCGCTCGGTGCAGTGGAGCAGTATGGGCGACCATATTATTCACGTCGATTTCGCACGCGTTTCGCAGTCCGAGGACGTAGAAGTCGTGCTGCCGATCCGGTTGCACGGGGAAATCAAGGGTGGTCAATTGCGGTTCATGACACACGAAATTACCGTCCGTTGTTCCGCCATGAAAATTCCAGAGTATTTGGTATGCGAAATCAGCGGGATGCGGATCGGGCAGTCGATTCACGTCAGCGAATTGTCGTTGCCTGAAGGGGCTCTGGCTGTCACTCCGGGCTCGGTTGTGATTGTTCAAGTCGCTGCGGTAGCCGGTGAGGCAGCAGCCGACGGAGCTGATGCATCGGTTGAACCAGAATTGATCCGCAAGGAAAAAGCGGCTGACGCTGCTTCGTAATGAGCGGCCTCAGTCCCCTCGGTGACGCCATCGTCGACGCCGGTATGGCGATGGTTGTTGGACTTGGGAATCCAGGTGTTAAGTACGAGAAAACCCGGCACAACATCGGTTTTGATTGCCTTAATGGTTTGCTTGCAAAAATAGGCTCTCCATCGGTGCAGGCGAAGTTCGAAGGTCAGTTTGCTAAAGGAAGGCTGGGGCGACGGGATGTTTGCCTGGTCTGGCCGTTAACGTTTATGAATTGCAGCGGACGATGCGTGTCGCAGTTCGCTCGATTTTACAAAATAGAAACAAAGAATATTTTAGTGATTTGCGATGATTTGAGTTTACCACTTGGTAAACTCAGGATCCGCAAGACGGGGTCAAGCGGTGGTCAAAAGGGGCTCAACGACATAATTCATTCCCTCGGGACTCAAGATGTTCCCCGGCTGAGGATCGGAATCGATCCTACGCCAGAGCATTGGGAGACATCGGATTATGTGTTGAGCAAATTCTCGACCGCTGAGCGTATTGTTGTTGATGACGGGATTTCAAACGCCGTGAACGCAGTTGCAAGTTGGCTTTGCGATGGGATCGACGCGGCGATGAACGAGTTCAATCGCGATGCATCACCGCAAAATAAAAAACAGAAGTAAACATTTCCACCCAGGTTCATTCATCACCAGTATTTGGATCAGTTTTCAGGAGTTCATACGTTGGTTACCGGAATTTACGAGTGCTTGTTCCTTTTCGACAGCAATCACTACGCACGCGATGCTGCCGGTGTTGCGAGTTCGGTCGAATCTATGATTGGCGATGTCGGCGGGGAAATTTTGGTTACCCGCCTATGGGCGGAGCAAAGGCTGGCCTACCCCATCAAGGGCCACCAAAAAGGAACCTACTGGCTCACTTACTTCAAGCTGGACACGTCCAAGCTCAAGGAATTGAATCGAGCCTGCCAGCTCAAAGAAAGCTTGCTGCGTTTCATGTTCACACGCATCGATCCTCGGCTCATCGATGCCCTGGTCGCACACGCCCAAGAAAAAGTTGTTGTTCCAATCGATGTTGTTCTGGAAAAACAAGCGGTAGGCGTCGGCGTGGGTGTCGACGATGAAGAAGATCTCGAAGTTGACGACGAATAGGAAATTCGCGGGCAACTCAATCGTTTCCACAAGGTCGAGGGTCCATCATGGCTAGCTACAATCGAGTTATTCTGCTTGGTAATTTAGTGCGGGATATTGAGTTGAGGTACACCACCAGTCGCATGGCGGTCTGCCAAAACGCAATCGCAGTAAACGATCGACGCAAAAACGCCAGCGGCGAATGGATCGATGAAACATCCTTCGTCGATGTAACATTTTTCGGACGGACCGCGGAAATAGTGAGCGAATACCTCGGGAAAGGCTCCCCGATCTTTGTCGAAGGACGACTAAAGCAAGACACCTGGGAAAAAGACGGCCAAAAGAGAAGCAAGCTTTACGTGATCGTCGACCGAATGCAATTGCTCGGTGGACGAGGCGAAGGTAAAAACGGCGAAGCGAGGCCGCAAGCCAAAACGAGCAACGCGGGCAACACACGTTTTGTGGACTCCGCACACGAGGGACCTGGTGCCATGCATACGGGCGGAAATTCCGAAATGCATGTTTCCGAGGTCGGGGACGATGTCTACATCAACGAAGACATGCCCTTTTAACAATCAACTATCACCATCTAACACGATGACTTTTTTCGGATCGAAGTTTTAAAATGGAACCTACCAAAAAGAAGCGAGTCCCTCAGTACCCACGTTTACCCAAAGGACCAAACGGCGGCATCCAGTTGATGCTGATCCAAAACGTCGAATACTTGGGCAAATCGGGTCAAGTTGTTGAGGTGAAGCCAGGCTACGCAAATAACTTCCTGATCCCCGAAGGCTTGGCCATCGTTGCCACCGACCACCACAAACGCATGGTCGAAAAGCACCGAGCCAAACTGCTCGATATCGAAAAGCAACGGCTCGCGTCTCTCCGAACACTCGCAGACCAAATTTCCAAGCAGTCGATCAACGTCGAAGCCAACGCGAACGACGAAGGCCACTTGTACGGCAGCGTAGGAGCCTCCGAAATTGTCGCCGCGCTCAAAGCCAACGGCTTCCAGATTTCGGCCGACCAAGTCAAGCTCGAAGGAGTGCTCAAGGAACTCGGCCTCTACACGGTCAAAATCCAAATGCACCAAGAGATCGCAACCGAACTCAAGGTTTGGGTGGTCCCAACCGCAGCCCACTAAAGCATGCTGCCAACCGAAGAGTTTATCGAACAAGCTTATCTTTTTCGAGTTCTCGCGGAACGCTTGGGTCAAAATATGACGCTCCAAGATCTCTTGGAGCAATGCCAATTCGAAGTGCTCGCAACCACCAAATTGCCAATGGCAATTGGCTTTCTCTGCACCGAGCTCAAGCACTGCGGGATCCTGGCTGAAGGGATGAAGCGGTTAGGCCATTATTTCACCCCCTTTCAAACCTTCGTCGTCGAACAATCGGAACTCGATACCGGCCGATTTGATTTCCAAACAGCCTTGAGTATCCTGCGATTCGAAGCGGAATACCGCGCAAAGTCCGATAACCGACAAGGATTCTTCTTTTACCAGTTCGAAGTCCTCTGTCGCAATCGACTCAACTACGATCAGGGGCTCAAGGCGATGAGCGAAGACCCGCTCTATTCCAAAGAATGGAGTGAATGGATTCTGATCGTTCGCAAGCAGTTAGGTATCGTCGATATCGCCGACCTGATTTACGGCCGCAGCGAGGAGTTCGTACGCTATCGAAAACGGCACCTCGGAGAAGACGCGGAAGCCGAGTACCCCATACTGTTCGGTGAACGCGAGGGGAAAATCGCTTTTGCCAACCGACGCAAAGAACCTCTGTTCTTGTTTGCAGCAATGCATCGCCATCTGGGATATCCCGCCGTCCCCCGGCGACAAATCCAAGACACCACCATCGAAATGATCCCACAGATGCATCGTCGCATCGAACGGCTTGAACAACGGCTCAAGTTCCTCGAAGAAGAACAGCGACAGGGGATCGATATCACCAAATTCTATGGTGGACAAAACAAAAAGCCACCGATCCATTTGGACGGCCTAGACGACCTACTTTAGAGCAACCAACACGGCCGCCCTAAAGAATCACGGCGATTTCGCCCATGCCACCGGAGGTCTGGCGACCTGCCGCTTGCCGAATAGAGAAACCGGGATCTATCGTACCTCGCGAACCTCCTCGGCATCGATCGTATCGGAGGGTGCGTCGTTGGAATGGACCCCTCGAGAAAACGGGCTCTCGGTCCGTCCCATTTGGGAGGCAACGTTCGCGATACGATCTTTCACCAACTCGGTTGTGCAGGTCAAAAAAACCATGGTCGCGATAATGAGCAGCGGCAAGCTAAAGAGGTAAAGAGCGAGCATCAGCATGATGGCAGCCATGAATTGACCCACGCGAGCCGCGTAACGAGTTGCTTGCGAAAACGGGAGCCACATCGCCAGCAAGCTTCTTAGGACTCGCCCGCCATCCATTGGAAACGCAGGCAACATGTTGAAGATAGCCAGCATCAAATTCGCGACCAACAACTGCTCCAACGGTCCCATCCCCACCACCCCCAGTGCAGACACTTGTTCAAAGCTCGCACGGATGGAGAGGCCGACGAAAAGCACTGCCGCGATCACGACGTTTACCATGGGGCCAGCAAGAGTAACCACCAGTTCGGCAACCGGCGAACGGGTGAAGTCACCCATCCTCGCAACGCCTCCGATGGGATACAGGGTGATATCCAAAGTCGGAATGCGGAACCATTTGCCGGCGGTCGCATGCCCCATTTCATGCAGGAAAACACAGCCGAAAATGGCAAAGACAAAACCGATAGCGGATGCTGCGGCTCCCAAGCCGAACCGCATGTTGGCCAGACCTACGTAGATTGCTAGAATCCAAAAAGTCCAATGAATATAAACCTTGATCCCGAGCAGCTTTCCTAAATAGACGGTTTGAAACATAGGCCTAAAAGTATCGGTTCAAAAGGAAAAACGTTGCACGCGGTTATTGCCTGAGTCGACGACGTAGACTCGATTTTTGGAATCCACGGCGGTCGCCCATGGTTGATTGAGTTCGCCCGGCAGGTTTCCTGCCGAACCCCAGCACGCAATCGCTTTGCCGTCCCGGTGGATTCGCTGAACGCGGTGGTTGCCAAACTCGCTAACGACGATCGATCCATCCTTGGCCAAGAGCAATCCGTAGGGCAATTGGAGTTCGCCAGCTTCGGTCCCTTGCTTGCCTAAAATGGATACAATTCGGGGTTTTTCTTCTCGCCAATCGATCACTTGAATGCGATGATTGCACGAGTCTGCGACCCACAGCAACCCCTCCGAGTCGACTGCCAAACTTTGAGGTCTACTAAACTGGAGCGGTCCAACACCGTGCTCCCCCATGCGATCCAAGTACATCCCGTCGCCGCTATATTTGTGGATTCGATCGTATTCGCCATACTCACCGCAATAGTATTCCCCATTGGGGGTTCGGACAATGTCGGTCACAAATGCGAATTGACCGGGATCGGGGCCATTCACCCCGCCAATGGTTCGCCCCTCCTGCAGTGTCCCGTCGGGAGAATAAAACAAAAAACGATAGTAGTGCGTGTCGGCGACCATGATGGATCCGTCCGAATCGATGCTCAAACCCGTGGGTTTCCCGGATTCAATCGCGGGCGTACGCCATCCCAGGATGAACTTGCCCCTGTCGTCGAACTTTTGAATGCGACCGGTTTTATCGACCACATAAATCATATCCTTGGAGTCGATAGCGATCGCACGGGGCTTTTGAAAGCGGCCATCGGACAACCCCCGTTGCCCAATCACGAGGTCGGGAGTTTGCAGCCCATTGGGCAAAGACGACGTGCAGCCGGTCTGGAGAACCAAGCCTGGGAACGCAAAAGCGAGCGTTCCCGCAGCGGCCGCCTTGCCGGTGCCGCGGAGGAAAGTTCGACGCGAACATTCGTTTTGGGGGCGAACGACGCGATTGGGAGGTCCATGAGATGTCATCGCAGACTCGTAGAGAACATACAACTTGCATAACCTGGGGAATCGACCTGAGATCGCTAATGAGATATCATACCGCTATTCCCGTCGAATTGCGAAAATCAGTTTTGTTGATTTGGATTCGTAACACTAGCCAAAGCGTTTGCTAACTCGCACATGACCAAGATTCTGGATTGGAGGAAATCGGACGATCCTCGGGATATCGTGCATTTGGCAGTTCAAGCGCTGGCAGAAGGTCATGTTGTTGCTCTGCCGTCCAACTATTCTTATTTGCTGGTCGCCAGTGGATTGCACACCGCGGCGGTAGAGAATTTGGGCAACCATGCGCAGCGCGAGGCGAATCGACGTATCGCTTTGATGGTGAGGTCGTCGGACGAAACGCTGGACTATTTCCCAGACATAAGTCCTGCTGCCCGCAGGCTTGCAAGAAAGAGCTGGCCCGGCCCGCTCATGCTGAGTATTCAAGACTCGCACGCTTCTAGCGTCCTGCGATGCTTGGAGGATCGAGTGAGCAGCATCCTTCAGGATCCCGATAAACGCATTCGCGTTTGGCAACCCGAGCATGTGGTGCTCGAACATGTCTGCCGGCTGTCGTCGGGACCGTTGGTATGTTTGCCCGCTGCAAATACCTCAGGCGAAGTCGCTCGTACGGCAACGCAAATAAATCCTGACGAAAGCGTACTGGCGATCGATGATGGGGAAGTGGTCTGCCCAGGAGAACCAACGGTCGTAGCGGTCGATGGAAACATTGGACGCGTCGTCGAAAATGGGCTGGTGGATCAACAAGGGCTCAGGCAGATCTCACAGTGGAGCGTGTTGTTTGTATGCACGGGCAACACCTGCCGCTCTCCGATGGCTCAAGCCATGATGGAAAGGAAGTTGGCGGAGAAGTTTGCCGTTCTCTCGTCCGATGGACAGTGCCCGTTTGTGGCTTTGTCCGCAGGCGTATCCGCTTATGGCGGGGAACCTGCGTCGCACGGCGCTGCGGCTGCAATCCGGCAGTTTGGAGCGACCCTCGAACAGCACCAAAGCACCCAATTGAATGCAGCCTTGGTTGAGCAGGCGGATTTGATCCTCGCGATGGGACAACGGCACAAGCACGTTATCCTATCCCAGTGGCCATCGGCCGCTTCGAAAGTGCATCTCATTTCGCCCGATGGAGGCGAGATTAGCGATCCCTTTGGCGGACCGCTCGAACACTACCAGCGTTGCGCCCAACAATTAGACAATCATACTGACTATTGGATCGATCGACTCGATGTCGAAAGTCTGATCCAATGGAGTTAAGAAGCCTAGTTCATCCAAAGCAAGCAATGGAGTGGGGAGAATGAGAATCGCAATTGGCAGCGACCACCGCGGATTTCAGATTAAGGGCAAGCTTATCACGCTCTTAACCGCCGACGGACACGAAGTCGAAGATCACGGAACGCATAGCGACCAAGCTGTCGATTATCCCGACTTTGGCGTCGTCGTGGCAAAGCGAGTTGCCGCGGGATTGGTGGAGCGCGGTATTCTCATCTGCGGTACCGGATTCGGCATGGCCATTGTTGCGAACAAATTCAAAGGCGTTCGAGCGGCTTCGTGCTGCGATGAAGTAATGGCAGAGATGTGCCGCCGTCACAACGATGTGAATGTCCTTTGCTTGCCTGGGGACTTGATCGGCGATCGCCCTGTTGGGGATCTGGTCCGCATCTGGTTAGCGACCGAATTTGAAGGCGGCCGTCACTCGCGACGATTGCAAAAAATCACGGGAATTGAAGATCACGAATCGCGATGAGAGGTCGCAGCGTTATGCATCGAATCGACAGCCATCATCACTTCTGGCAGTACTCTGTCGAACAATACCCGTGGATCGCTGAATCGATGAATGTCTTGCGCAGAGATTTTCTGCCCAAGCATTTGCTGACGGAAATCCAATCGACCCACGTAGACGGGGTGGTCTCTGTCCAAGCACGGCAAACAATCGAAGAAACCCGTTGGCTTCTCTCTCTGGCAACCCAAAACGATTGGATTCTCGGCGTCGTTGGTTGGTTGCCCCTGGCGAGCCCCACTGCACGCGATACGATGCAGTCGTTCCGCGAAGACAAAAAACTTTGCAGCCTGAGGCACGTGGTTCAAGAAGAGCCAGACGATGGGTTTTTATCCCGCGATGATTTCAATCGCGGAGTCCAAGCCATGGCAGAGTTCGGATGGACTTATGATTTGCTTGTCTACGCAAGACAACTCCCCTTTGCAATTCCATTCGTCGATCGACATCCCAACCAGCTCTTTGTTTTGGACCACATCGCAAAGCCGACCATTCGAACCGGAACATATGACCACTCGTGGGAGAAGCATCTGAAAGAAATTGCAAAACGCCCCAACGTCTACTGCAAGTTCTCTGGCGTGGTCACCGAAGTTCGCGACGACAAATGGACAGTCGATCAAATTCGACCCTACTGGGACGCAGCCCTCAATACGTTTGGTCCCGAGCGACTGATGTTCGGAACCGATTGGCCCGTCTGCCTGTTGAAAACAGGCTACGCGGACTGGGTTGCAACGGTATCGCTTTTGAGTTCGCAACTAAGCGAGAACGAACAGTCGAAGTTCTGGTCGGAAAACGCAATAAAAGCCTATCGCTTGAAAGTCTAGCTGGCGAACGATCCACAGGTTATCAGTGGATTGCCGAGTTGCCAACCGACTCTATCTCTATCCCGCCGCACTACCGTCCAATGCTTGGTGGATTGCTCGCAAAGAAATCGCGAGGACCACGATTGGTGTAGTAAGGGTAGGCTGTTTGCGGAGCTGTCACGCCGGAACCTACTTGAGGATCGGTGCGATACTGGCTGTGCGAAAGGTGAGCGCCGTAATCGGTGCCGCCGCGCTGCCAGGCCACATTGCATGGCCGGCATCCCAAAGCACCGTTGCAGCTATTGCATCGATTGTGATGGAGACAGCCACTGGACATGGCAAGAGTGATTGCAAATAAGCCTAGGGATAGAATGCCGCGTTTCATGACTTGGTCCTTTAGTGTTTCGCATTGACTGGGCTTGCGTAATCCCAGCCAACTTAGGATCGAAACAATTGTCACTACAAATCCAATCCTCCTAACCCGCCCTGCACAAATTGCCTAAGGCGCCCGTTTTGGTTAGAGGTCGAAGTCGCATCTGCGGCGGGAAGCATCCGGAGTGTGGATGCTCCCAAAGGGATAGGGCTACTGGGGCTGCGGCTAGGGTTGCGGATCCGGGCGACGCGGTCGTTCGCCACCGCGATCACCGCGATCACCACGATCACCGCGATCACCCCGATCACCGCCACCCCCTGTTCCTCTGGCCCCTCCGTTCGTTCCCCTTGTTGAACCTCCCCCTTGGGACGGGTTGCCTTGCCGTTCAATGAACGAAGCGATGAATCGTTGCAACTCGGCTTTGTCCAATTTGCCGTCCTTGTCGGCGTCAAACTCCAACGCATGGTTCATCATGCGTTCGGGCTGGATTGCAACTCCGCCATTGGCGGGCCCCTGTCCTCCGCGTCCCGGCCCGCGACCTTCACCGCCTGGCCCATTGGGTCCGCCAATTCCCGGTCCACGGCCCTCGCCACCCGGTCCACGACCCTCACCACCCGGTCCTCGGCCATCGCCACCCGGTCCACGGCCCTCACCACCCGGCCCTCGGCCATCGCCGCCCGGTCCACGGCCATCACCACCCGGTCCACGGCCTTCGCCGCCCGGGCCGCCTGGGCCGCCTACTGCAGGTCGGTATTCGTCGTCGGTTAGTTTGCCATCCTTGTTCTTGTCCAAACTGGACAAGGCCGCTGCGGCATTTTTGATTTCGTCGGACGAGAGGATTCCGTCCTTGTCGGCGTCGAGAGCTTCCATCAGCGGCGATCGACCACGTTGCCCACCGCCACCTGGCCCACCGCCACCTGGCCCACCGCCGCCGCCACCTGGCCCACCGCCAGGACCTCCACCTATTCCGCCGCCGCCACCTGGCGGTTGAGCCATCGCGCTACCAGCGCTTGCAACCATCAAAAACACGAGGGTCCAAAAGCATCGTTTCATAGTTAGTCTCCAAAAGATTTGAACTTCATTCCACAACGCGAAACGCGTTGTTCTTCTTGAACACAATGGGGCCACCGCGCCCGTCGCACGACTTAAACTCGATATGGCAATCCAGCAGCACACCGATGGGAGCATCGCTGGGTATCAAAAATTCAGCCATCACTCGATTGCCCTCTCGCTTGATTTGGGATGCTTCGAACGGTCCTATTTGCACCCAACTCGGTTGCTCGTTTGGGACACGCCTTCGCAGTCCATTTTCCGGGTTCAGTTCCAATGCGACCGCGACGGATTTTCCTCTCGAAGCAGTCCCTGGTCGAATCGCACCGATCACTTTGTCCATCCGATTGTCCGCTGGCTGCGTATTGTCGATGAGCGGTCCCGTTTGGGCTCTCCTCAGCCCGCGGTTGTTGGACGCCTCGGCAACTCCTGCGTAGCCACCCAAAATATAAGGGAACCTTCCTGGAGTGACGTGATAGTGGTAACCCCGAACTTCGTCGATGTGACCGTTGCAAACGTCCAAAGCATCCGATTTTGTTAAATCCTTTGCCATGACTCCTTCGGACTCATAGGGGCCATACAGCGGAAATCCATCGAATGCAAAACCGATAATCGGCGAATGTTGCTTGCCATCATCTGGGAAGGGAGACTTAACGCAGCTTGGATACTTGTGGTAATGGTACACACCCGTTTGCTGAGGGTGCCCGCAGCATGAGTCGAGCCAGACTTCGGAATAGCCCTCGACTGCATTCATCCCTTCCATTTCGAATGGATTAAAAAAAACGACGCCGTTCAATGCGGTTCCAATCGGCCCCATGGGGAGACGGGTGATCGCCCCCGAAAGCTTTGGAACGAGTGGCAAGCGAAACGTGAAGCTCTGCACTCGAATCGTGTTGGGATTGCCGCTGTTGGGAAAGACAGCCGTGGGGTGATTGGGAAAACCTTGGCTCTCTACGATCAAGAACTGCGCGTCGTGGCTCAATCGGATGTTGTCGACCCCGTCCTTGTTCGAGTCTTTGCAATGGTAAGAGAACAAGTCGCTGTAGCGGTCCCCTTCTCGGTAGTAGTAGGTGGGTTTGCCTTGCGTGTGGACATACCAATGCCCGCCGATTGCCACCAAGTCCTTCGGTGGTTCCGGGTCTTCTCCCACCGCGGCGCTGCACTGCGCACAGAATGGAGCGCCGAATGAGGCATCCAAAAAGGCGCCCAATAGCGGACCGCATACGGCTATGCCGACGGCAAGGCCTGCCGCCCTTCCAAAATGGGCCGTTCCAAAACTGAAAGCGAACCTACTACATCGATTCCCCTAATATTTTTGCTAACCTATGTCGCATCGATCGGCGCCCAGACACCGACCACGTAGAGCAGGATAACGGCCCAGCCTGAAGTTTGGGTTAAGGGGCTGCGGGGAACGATTCGACAAACGATTGATTGCAGGTGTAATTGTCGATACCATGTACCTCGCAACCGACTATCAGCGATGCTTGCTCTCCAGTAATCGCGAAACCAAAACCCTTTGACTCGGCTTTATTCGCCAGGAGCTGCATATGCGTCTTCGAAGCACCTTGACACACCTCTTTTTGTTGAGCCTCCTCGGATGGCTCCCCTCAAGTGAAATCAGCATGGCCCAAACCGCAGCAGTATCGACCTCCAATGCATCCGTAACGGAAGACCCGTTTCTTTGGCTGGAAGACGTCACGGGAGAAAAAGCCATCGAATGGGTTAAAGAGAGGAACGCAAAATCGCAAGCCAAAATGGAGTCCGATCCACAGTTTAACGCGCTTCGCCAAGACTTGCTCGCCATTTTGGATTCCGATGCACGTATCCCATTCGTCG
>JANODW010000598.1:0-4042 GCA_031412875.1 Pirellula sp.
ATAAGTTCCCCATGAAGATCGTTGGCGACTTCACTGCAGCCTTGAATGGCGGCGGTTAGTTTTTCGTCTCCGGTGGCCATCCAATTGCGATTTGGGTCGCGCGCCAACAGGATTCCTCCACTCCCAAAAAACGGCTCCACATAGTGCAGGTGGGGCGGCATCAAATCAATGATCCATTTGCGAAGATAATACTTACCACCGTGCCATTTGATCGGTTGAGTAAGAACGGCCATAACGAGTCCACTTTCAAAAATTGAGATTCCTGCCACGTTGGCCCAGAAGATCATGTTGGCCCAGAAGATACCGTGAATTTGATTTTGCTTCCAGCCTCATGCCTGCTCGGTTGATCTGTTTCCGGTCCGCACCTATAGTCTTATGCAGAACTGAGTCGTCTTTTTTTCCGTTCCCGCTTTGTTGAGTCAATGTTTAGCAATGTCCCATCCAAACACGATCGCCCCCGCCCATGCTTCATGGATCGCTAAACGCACCTTGGCTTTTGATTCAAGCGGGATCCGGCGTGTCTTTGAGTTGGCCGCCACGCTTAAAAATCCAATCAACCTTTCTATAGGTCAACCCGATTTTGACGTGCCTGCACCCATCAAGAAGGCATGCGTGGACGCAATCGATCAAGGCAAAAACGCGTACTCTCCCACGCAAGGGATCGGCCCGCTGCGCGAACGGCTTCAAGCGGACATCGACCGCAAGTTCCAACATCCCGATCGCAAGGTTTTTGTCAGTTCGGGAACGAGCGGCGGGTTGGTGCTCTCGATGCTCTCCCTGGTGGACCCGGGCGACGAAGTGATCGTGTTCGATCCCTACTTTGTGATGTATGTGCCGCTCATCCAATTGGTAGGAGGGGTGCCAGTCCTGATCGATACCTATCCAGACTTTAGGATCGATCTCGACAAAGTCCGGGCCGCGATTACGAACAAGACAAAAATGATCCTATTCAATAGCCCTGGAAACCCAACCGGAGTGACCGCGACGGTGGAAGAGATGGAGGGGCTTGCCAAGCTTTGTGATTCCAAGAACATCGCCTTGATATCCGATGAAATATACAGCGGGTTCCATTTTTCCGGTCCGATGCGTTCGCCGGCCGAGTTCAATCCCAACACGATCGTGATCGATGGGTTTTCCAAGAGTCATGCGATGACGGGTTGGAGACTGGGATACGTCCACGGCCCCAACGAAGTGATTCAAACGATGATCAAACTGCAGCAGTATTCGTTTGTGTGCGCGCCCACTCCGATGCAATGGGGGGCGTTGGCAGCAATGGACCACGACATGTCGCAGCACTACGCTGACTACGCAAAGAAACGGGATCGGATCGTGGCCGGTTTGAAAGGCTATTACGAATTTACCGAGCCGGGTGGTGCTTTCTACGTCTTCCCGAAAGTTCCCTCCGGGACCGCTACCGATTTTGTCCGACGCGCTGTCGAGCATGAACTGCTCATCATTCCCGGGAATATTTTTTCACAAAAGGATACGCATTTCCGCGTATCCTTTGCCGCCTCCGACGCGACCTTGGACCGCGGAATCGAGGTCCTTCGCAAGCTCGCTCGCACTTCTTAGCCACACAGGAGTTGCGGCAGGCCGGTGACCGCATAAGTTGCACCTAAATTGAGACTCGTCGTCCCCGGCGCGGTACAATGACCACACGACGCCCGAATTTTTAAGTGGCCTTTTAGGTTTCCGTTTCTATGCTTAGCACGAAAAATCCCGTTGCCAAGTTGCTGTTCCTCATCTGCATCGCACACGGGGGACTCGCCTGCTGGGCTGACGATCCAAAAAAGAAAACCGATACCAAACCCGAAAAAGCCGTGAAGCCCAACGGGGCGATCGCGGATCCTGCAGTGGTCGGGGGCGAGTCCGCTTCGGTCATCAAAGTCGCTAATTTGGTTTATGCAGGCACCAAAACCAGCGAGTGCTTTTCGGACCACTTCCTAAAAAGAGCCGAGGAATCCTCGTCGATCAGCACCAGCCGCCGCTTGCATTCGGTCAAACTGGCAAGCGACGAAGTGTATAACTTCCCCATGCTCATCATGAATGGGGAAGGGGATTTTGTACTGCTGGCCCAAGAACGAGACAACCTCCGTCGCTTTGTCCAGCGAGGTGGCTTCCTACTCGCCTCCGCAGGCTGCTCTTCCAAAGAATGGAACCAATCCTTTCGACGCGAAATGGCCATTATCTTTCCAGAGCAAACGCTCAAGGAAATTGACGTGGAGCATCTGGTCTTTCACACCGTATACGACATCGGTAGCCTCAATGCCAAGCACGGAACCCCTCAGCCCCTGGAAGGCCTGCACTTCGGAACGCGACTGGGGGTGCTCTATTCGCAGGACGGCCTCAATGACACGTCCAACACACAAGGGTGTTGCTGTTGCGGTGGGAATGAAATCACCAATGCGGAACAGATCAACGTCAATGTGCTGATCTATAGCCTCCTTCAATAATAGGTGGTTGCTATGAAGGCCCAATGGCAATGCTCTGGTTTCTTGTGGGCGTTCATTTGCCTAGTGGGTTGCAGCCCCTCCGCGCCGTCGAACCTGTTCATCGTGATCAGCGGCGACACCGCCGGGTGGATCACCCCGTGCGGTTGCACCGCAAACCAATCCGGCGGCCTTGAGCGACGCGCGACGCTCTTGAAATCGCTCGGCCCATCCGACAGGACGCTCTACCTGGACGCCGGGGGCTCTGCAGCGGGCAAAACGGAATACCAACAAGTCAAATTGCAATCGATCCTCAAAGGCGATCAGTTGATGGGGCTCGAAGCACACAACATCGGTGCTCCCGAAACGCAGCTTGCGCCTGACACCCTGCTCCAACTCGGCAACGCAGCCCAAGGGGACATAGGCAAAAGCCAGTGGCTTTCTGCCAATCTCGCCCCGGCCGACGCCAACCAGTCGATCCAGCTCGCCATCATGCCCTACCGAGTGGTTGTGCGAAGCGGTCTGCGCATCCTCGTCACCGGGGTTGTCGATCCCGCTTTGGTCCAGAATGCCCAATGGAAAGCCAAAGACCCTGCGTCCAGTGTCCTGGCCATTCTCAAGAAGGAACCTTGGGACCGCAGTCTCGTGCTTGCTTATATGGACGAAGCCCATCTGCGTTCTTTGGCAGAGCGGTTGCCGGAAGTCGATTTCATCGTCGGCGGACCAACGGGACAAATGCTCGCTCCCGCCGATGTGGGACCTGTGACCATCATGTCCGCTACCAACAAAGGAAAGTTCTTGGCCCGAATCGAACTGCGGAAAGAGGGCAAGGACTGGAAAACTTCCACGCGCGGACCCATCGAAGTCTCCAGCACCTACGCGCAAGAACCTATCCAATCTCAAAATTTGGAAGACTACCTCAACGCGTTGGCGAGGCGCGATTTCAAATCGACGGACACCGGCCTCGTCGCCTCAACTACTTCCATCGGCTCGCATCCGGTGGGCACTCAAGTGGCGGGTTCTCATACGTGTACCGCGTGCCATTCCCTATCGGACCAAGCATGGCATACCTCTCATCATTCTCACGCCTGGAAAACGCTGGAGGATAAACGCGCCCATGTCGACCCGAGCTGCCAGCAGTGCCACACCACTGGCTATGGATTGCCCGGGGGCTTTATGCAAGCGTCTCAATCGGGACCCCTCGTCAATGTTGGGTGCGAAAGTTGCCACGGCCCCTCGCACGCGCATGTCCTCGATCCCAAGTTAAAGACCCCGTACCTTGCTCGCGAGCAATGCATCCGATGTCACGACCATGAGAACAGCCCAGAGTTTAACTACGCGACGTATTGGGCAAAAATTCGCCACACCGAAAAGAATTAGCGAACAAGGCGGCTCGTGAAAGGCGGTGATGCCTTGCGTTATGCAAGCCCATTGGCCAACCGACCCGAATCCGGTGTTTTTTTGCTTGCCCGACATTCAAAGAGACGTTAGAACGTCATTCCGATCCACCATCCCATTTTTACTTCAACGCCGAGGGCTTTTACCCATGTCAAAAAATCCACGCTTCATCATGATCGGTGGCTTCCTGGGGGCTGGAAAGACGACGACGATCG
>JANODW010000599.1:0-5506 GCA_031412875.1 Pirellula sp.
ATCGTGAAGCTCAATGGAGCGAGGCTGATTGGCCGATTCTTATCGGCCAGCCGCGATCGGTTGCGAGAAATAGCAATCAAGATCGGCGTTCACCATCTAGCCAACGTCGGCTAGTTCAACGCAAGCTTCGCAGGTTCATGGAAAACAATCGCACGGACATGCGGTTTGAGGGTCTTCGTGCGAAGTGGTGACGAGGATTTCCATGAAGCGAGCTTCGAACGGTGTGGTTAGCCCACAAGCTGGCAATCGCAACGTTCGTTTTGACGTCGAATCGTAAGCGAGCAGCAAAGAGATTGAAGGTTGCTGGAACGTTGCATTGCATGTCCTTTTATTTCTTTTCTTGCTGCTTTTCTTTTCTTGGTGAAATGCCGAGCAAAAGAGGTTAGCTCTCGTGTGGAACGATTGATTCGGTTCTCTTGACGGTGAGGTCCTTTAATTCTTCTTTCATGGCGGGTGGCAAATAGCAGTGATCGATCAGTTGATGGGCTTTGGCTAAGACGCTTGCCTGACGGTCAAGCACGCGACATGCAGCCTTGTCCCCTATTCCGCAGTACTTTGCAAACTTGATCCAAGTGGAGCGTTGCAGTTTTCGGTCACGCCCGCAAATCGGCAGCGCCAGAGGATCGCCCTCCATGACGAGATGAGTGGAGACTAGGTCATATGCAGGTGTCAGCTTCACCAATCCTTCGGGATCAATCATCAGCGACAGGTTCTTGAGGTGCAGATCACCGTTTCCGATCCACCACGAAAACACCAATTGCTCAAAGAGCTTAAGCATCTCGATGCCTGGTTCCGATGCAAATCGCTTGACAATCCTTGCACAAAGCTCTCCCGAACCAGTGTATTTTTCGGAAGGAGAAAGTGATTCCAGTTGGCAAAAGTCTTCTTGATGCAGCTTTCGCCCCTCTTCAGTTCGATCAAATCGCTTGGTCAAAAATGCGAGACCATCTTCGATTCGAATGAGACCAAATTCACCTACATTGACCTTGGACAGACGAGCAAGCAGCATCGCAATGTGCTCGTTTTCGCGCAAAGAAGGATAATTGTCGGTTGGTGTCTTGAGGATGTAGAAACCACGCTCAGAGGCAATCAGGAGCGTTAGCCGATCGGCGGATATGTTGACGGATATCTTCTTTTGAACCCCGGAGATGGAGGTCTTTCCGATCATGGCAAGTGCCGCCGTATGCAGTTTGCCCATCTCGACGTTTAGGCGAGGTACGACAGTACTACCAAAGAGCGCTTTTGCACACTTCGGATGGTAGTCGCCTCCGCTATCGATTTCACCTAAGCAGGCGAAGCAGTATTTGGTCATACATCGCCCTCGTTTTCAATGGGTAGGATCTCAACCACGCCAATGCAATCCGCACACGTTGCGAGAAGGAGTCCAAAGGCATCATCTTTGGAGACCTTGAGTTTCTTTGTAGCAAGTTCTAACAGCCAACCTTCGGGCAGCAGGTTTTGAAAAAACGGATGCAAGTTCTTGGAGATATAGGCATCCGATCGTACTGGCATAGTCAACGATATGGGGCGGGCATCCGTCTTGTTTTGCCATTCGATCGAGTAAGCAAAGACGTACCCCTCCTCCGTTTCCGAAAGGATTCCAACATCAACACCATCAAGTAGGATTCGACCACGTCTATGTTTCATTCAGGCTCTCGGCGTTCGAAGTTCTAGGTCGGTCGATCACGCCAAGGCACTTTCCAAAAACCGCAAGTACTCGGTCGAGTTCGGACAGTCGCACAGTTTGCTTACCGCGTTCCAAATCGGAAATAAAACGGGTGCCGACGCCAGCTAGCTCAGCCAACTCCTTTTGAGTTAGCGAGGCATGCTTTCGCCGTTTTCTTACAAATTCACCGATTTCGGCCATTATTTGAACTCCGAATTATTCCCGAACGAACATATTCCGTCCGCAAAGTCCAAGATTAGCACCAAAACCATGCGTTTTCAATTTTTTTGTTCCCTATCGGGAATAAGAAGACTGATCGCATCACTAAATGCCGTTATTTGCTCAATAGGCTGCATTTTTGTTCCCGAACGGGAATATTCCGAGATACAAGACACAAGTAAGACGCAACCAGTTCATTCGAAGCGTTGATACCTTCCAAAGACAAGGAGGTCGCAATGTTGCCCAACCCAGTCCTCCTCGGCTTATTCTCCCAGTAGCAAACTCGAAGCATCGGAAGAAAGACACGCTGCCATTACATCCAGACTTGGTGATTTTGCTCAGGGATTGGTTGCCAGTGTTGGTAGCGGACACCTGTTTCCTAATCTGGCAAAAAAGAGGATGGCCGTTGCAATCCAGGCGGATTTAAAACGGGCTGGCATTTCCTACAAAACCGATGAAGGTATCGCTGATTTTCATGCCGCCGGAAGACACACCTATATCACTCAGCTTCTGCGGTCTGGAGCGTCGCTACCCGAAGCAAAGGAGCTTGCGAGGCATAGCGAAATCAAAATGACGATGCGGTACACGCACATTGGGATTGTCGATCAGGCAAAGGCATTTGCAAACCTACCAACTGCACCGACCGACTCTGCGCTGCACGGGCGCTGCATTTCGGATGGCTCTCTGTGTCGAAACCAGACATCGGCTGGCACCGACAAGAATTGCGATGCCTCAGACGGCGAGAAAAAAACAGGGAATCGACATCTTCTGACGTCCCTAGTCACTCCCTAATTTAGTGGCCGCTCGGGGAGTTGAACCCCGACGCCTCTCGGCACCAGATCCTAAGTCTGGCGTGTCTGCCAATTTCACCAAGCGGCCTAAATTCGCGATCGATTTTTATCTCCCGCCAACTCAGAGCGAGCATTTTACTCGCTAATCTGCTAGCATGCGACCTCAGTTTCCATTTTTCAGGTTCCAGAATGCCCAAAATAAGGAAATAGGTGCGATGGGTGCCAAGTCCGTTCTGATCATAAGCATGCTCGCTTTGACCGCTTTTGTCGTTTCATGTGTGAGTCGCATTGAGTACCTAAATGTTGCAGGGGGGCACGTTTTGCCGCGACACCATGTCGAGGGAAAGCCTCGCAGTTGGGACATCGCCGACATGCAGGCGGTCATGAACTATATGGATGAACAATTTTTGGAACGTCGCCAGTATGCAGCCAGCGTTGACGCTTACGACAAAGGCGAATCCGAGCCGGCGGTGGTCTCCAAAGGCGCGCCGTATTCTCCCTCGGAGCAACGCGCGATCGACAAAGCGACTTTTCAACACGACGCGCTTTCCAAGCTCCATTGGTGCATCCAATATCTGGGATGGGCGCAATACGTTATTGCACCCGTTGCACTTTTGCTATGTATTTCATGCGGGTTGGCTTTCGAAGGTTGGCCCTTGAAGTTACTGGCAGCCGCGTGTGGCTGCCTCTGCTCAGCCGGATTCTTTTTAGTGCTCATGCGAGGCTATTGGGGAGCGTTGGGATAAGCCAGAGCAGAGTGTTTAGCCAGAGCAGAGAGTTTAGGAGGTTGGGAAACCTGCCTCCGTCCAAGCTCGCCAGCCACCGTCGACGCTCACAACGTTCTTGTAGCCCATGCGCTGCAGGTTCTCCGCAGATAGGGCCGAGCGAAATCCGCCTCCGCAGTAAAGCAGGATTTCTTTATTCGGATCGGGGACCACGTTTTCAATGTCCCTTTCAATGACCCCTTTGCTGAGATGAATCGCTCCCGGAAGGTGCCCGGCGGAGTACTCGCTCTCTTCGCGTACATCGATCAATAGGAGCTTTTCGCCTGCATCCATCCGCAACTTCACATCGTGAACATTGCATTCGAGAACGCGCGATTTTGCTTGGGCCGCGATTGCCAAGAACCTAGGTGAGTGCTGTAAAGCCATGATTGTGTGAAGTTAGGAGGATTGGGATGACGTTGCGCTCGCTATTCGAAAACAACTTGAATTATTTTGCAACAGGGTGAAGAAACCGAACTTGGCTTGCCGATAGTACTTTCGACGGGAAGTACCGCCTGACGGAAGCTTCGGTTTCTCGAAAGGAAGTGCGACCTGTCGACGTTCCGTTCAAAGGAAACTTTGAACCGAGTAGTTTGAAAACCTTTTGCCCAGTGAGCCATTCGTTGGGACGATTATTCGCGGCATCTCTTGGCTGTATCGCTTTGGCGACCTCGATGATTCTTGGTCTTCTTAGCGGAGAAACTGCCGAATCCATTCTAGCTTATTCTCTTTCCAGAACGGCGATTTTTGCCGCGATTGGATTGGGAGTTGGCCATGTTGCCGATTCGGTCGTTCGCCAAAGTGTTGAGATGAATTACAGAAACAAGTTCGAAAAACTACGCGAGGGACGAAAGAACGCCATTTAGACAGGTCCGCCAACCCTATCCTCAGCTTCCAGCCTGGTCCAAAGCCTTGCAAGATGCGCAGATGGGTAATCTGGTAAAGCTTGTCGAAAGGAAAACAGTTCTTTGCTCAATTGATGTGGAATTAACAGTTCCAAGTCGGTAGAGTCCCCATCCCAGAACGGATTGCTTGCAACCGGTCCTCGTGATCGGCTGTGAGAACCATGTGTGGCCAAATGGAATGGGCTAACACAAGTTCGCTTCGTTCGCGAGGCAACAACAGAAAACACGACCGTTTGATCCCAGTTTCCGCTGGAGATCATTCCCCTTGCCATGTCAATCACGGAGGTTCGGATGGCGACAACTGTAGCATCGAGCATCGACATTTTAGATGTTTGGACTAGATACAAAGCGGACCTAACAAACGTCGATCTGAGGAATATTCTCATCGAACGCTACATGCCACTCGTTCGCTTCAACGGCGAGCGTCTGAGGGCAAAATTGCCAGAGGGCGTCGAACTCGACGACCTCATCAGCGCAGGGATCTTCGGACTGATGGACGCCATCGACGCGTTTGACATGGAGCGCGGTGTGAAGTTCGAGACCTACTGCGTACCGCGTATTCGCGGCGCCATGCTCGACGAATTGCGAACCATGGACTGGGTCCCGCGACTGGTTCGCAGCAAAGCCAGCAAGCTCAACGAAGCTACCAAACTGCTCGAAGCCAAATACGGTCGAGCACCGACCACCCACGAGCTTTGCTCCTACATGGGCATCTCGATCGATGAAGTCGAGAAAATGAAAAGCGACGCGTCTGCGGTCGGACTCGTTTCCCTCAACAAGAAATGGTACGAAACGGATAGCTACAAAGATGTCCGCGAAATCGACGTTCTCGAAGACAAACGAAGCGAAGATCCAACCCGTCGCGTCAATAAAAGCGACCTCATGAGGTTGGTCACCAAAGGGCTCAACCGAAACGAACGGCTCATCATCATTCTCTACTATTACGAAGAACTCACGATGAAGGAAATCGGTGCAACGCTCGATCTGAGCGAAAGCCGCGTGAGCCAAATGCATACCAGCATCGTCATGCGTCTTCAAGAACAACTCGGCCGTCGCCGACCCGAATTCGGTACCTAAAGCGAGCGGCCCGTAGGATGGGACCATTGTCCCGTCCGTTTATTGTCCCGTCCGTTCATTCGTCCCGTCCGTTCATTCGTTCGG
>JANODW010000600.1:0-10411 GCA_031412875.1 Pirellula sp.
GCCCCTTTTGAGCGTAGATCAAAACGGCATCGATCGTGTACGGCGACACCTTCCATTTCCACCAAATACCACGGACGCGACCGACGTCGTAACTTGCATCCCAACGCTTCAGCATCAACCCTTCAGCATTGGTCTGACGGCTTTGCTCCCGGACCGTTGCCAGCTCCTCCCATGTGGCTCCTTGGAGGATTTGCGTTTTGCAAAGATGGGGGTGATCGATGGTCGAAAGCAATCGCTCCAATCGCACTCGCCGCTCGACGAACGGCAACGGCCGAATGTCTTGACCAGCCTCTTCAAGAATATCAAACGCTTGAAAAACAACCGGAACTTCTTTCAGAAGTTTATTGCTCACTGTCTTTCGGCCGATCCTCTTTTGAAGATGCGAGAACGGCAAAACTTGATTTTCGCCTAACGATGCCAAGATCTCCCCATCCAGTACAGTGCCGTTCGGCAATAGACGCGCCGCCGACTCGACCTCTGGCCAACGGTTCTCCATCAAATCCTCACCTCGCGACCAAATAAACACTTGTTCGGCACGTCGAATCACCTGACCGCGAATGCCATCCCATTTCCACTCGGCTGCAAACTCCTTGGCCTCCCCAACACTTTCCGGACCGAGCGAAGGATCGATGGGATGCGCGAGGCAAAATGGAAACGGCTGACTTGCCATCGTGCCCTGAACTTCCTGAGAAATCAAACTCTCAAAAAAAGTGGGGGTCGGTTTCCAATCACCCATCAAGCGATGCGAGATAATGTCGGACGCAATGCCCGCATGCTGAGCCAGTGCCCGAGTCACCATCGACTTGCTCACCCCGACACGAAACGAACCCGTGATCAATTTGAGGATTACCAAACGCACTTGCACAGGCGATTGCTTCCAAATCGACAGGACCGCGTCTTTTTGGTCTGCTTCGGCCATGGATCGCAGGGGAACCAATCGCTCCTCAATCCAATGCGCCAACGGGTAATCGCCGACCAACTCGCCGGGCGGAACGACCAAAGTCAACGTTTCTGCCAGATCTCCCACCGCATGATAAGACTCCTCGAACAGCCACGACGGGATGTTTGCCTCCTCCGCAGCCCAAAGGCGAAGCAATTTGGTGGGCACCAACTGCCTGAGCTTGTACCCGCAAAGAAAGTAGGTTGCCCAAGCCCCATCCGCAGCGTTGCACTCTCGATAATAGCTTACCAGCGCACCCAGCTTTTCATTCGTCTTGGTGGTTCGGTCGATTGCATCGTACAGTGCGGCAAAGCGTATCATGAAGCAGTCGATTCCCGCGATGGGAGGTCCTGGTCGCCCTTCGAAGATTCTTCGGAGGCATCCTCTTCTTCTCCCTCGCGGCCTAGCAATGCGAGCACCCGTGCATCTCGGCCTTGCTCGACCAGATACCGAGCGACCGACGCGGTGTAGCCATGCGTCAACCAAACGGTCTCTGGGTTGCAAGCGTCGATTGCAGATAGCAGTGACGGCCAGTCGACATGGTCGCTCAGAACAAATCCTCTATCGACAGAGCGACGGCGACGAGCGCCTCGGATCGCCATCCAACCGCTGGCCATCGCGGTGCTGCATCGACCAAATTTTTTCGCCCATGGAGTGCCGTGAACACTGGGAACCGCAACCACCATCGAGCCCTTCCAATCCACCTTGCCAGTTACGGAGCCTACGTACGTCGTCTCAGGGAGCGAGACTCCCGTTCGACGATAAGCTTCATTTCCTTTTTCGACAGCACCGTGGCAATAGATTTTGCCAATCGACGGATCCAACCCGGCAAGCAACCGCTGGCTTTTGCCGATGGCATAACCATAGAGCAAACAGCATTTGCCCTCATCGCGGCAATCCCGCCACCATTGATTGATGGCTTCGAAGACCGCCGCCTCTGCCGGCCACCGATAGATGGGCAATCCAAACGTGCTTTCGCTAATCATCCAATGGCAACGAATCGGCTGCCAAGCTTCGCAGGTCGGGTCGGTTCCAAGCTTGTAGTCGCCCGTAATTAAAGCGACGCGGCCACGATACTCGAGCCGCACTTGTGCCGAGCCAAGGATGTGACCTGCTGGGTGAAAACTGACTTGAACACCACCGACGGTTAGACTCTCCCCGTAAGGCAAAAATCGAAACTCGGCATCGGGACTCATCCGCTGTCGCAGCAAATGTTCGCACGGGGCGGCGGCAAGATAACGCTGGCAGCCCCAACGCGCATGGTCCGAATGCGCGTGGGTTACCACAGCCCGCCGGACAGGCAATTGCGGGTCAATGTGAAAGTCACCGGGGACACAATACAATCCGTCCGAAGTGGATTCCAGGAGATCGTTGATGCTCGAGCTTCCCCGTTGTTGCTGGGTAAAAACATTTGTTGGTGCCAAAAATAGTAGGTCGATCGATGTTAGCAATCAATCCTCGTGCAAGCTTAATTTACGCATACTGCAGGCAGCGTGCCAAACTTAACAAGCAGCATTTGGAGGCGGTTCAGGCGAGCGGCGGGTAAGTTTTTGCCAGTGTCGAACGGCATTTGGACGCTCTAGAAAAATCCGGCGGTGCGAGCTGCGAGGCCAACGAGGGTTTCTAAAATGGCGAAAGTGAGTGCTGGGGTACGGAACGGATGGCCATTTGGCGTAGTCGAAACGGTTCCACGCGAATATCTTAGATGGTCCCAAACGGAGTCCACCCCTCGCTTTCGCAGCAGTTCCTTCGTTTCGGTTCCTCGCTACATTTGGGTTCGTCAGACAGTAACAAGTTTATGCCTAGAACGATTGTCATTGGAGATATCCACGGCTGCTTAGCTGCCTTGAATGCACTGCTTGACGCCATCCAGCCAACGCTGGACGACACCGTCGTCACGGTGGGGGATTATGTCGATCGCGGTCCCGATTCTCGCGGTGTATTGGATCGGTTGCTTCAGTTGGAACAGACGACCAAGCTCGTGCCGTTGATGGGCAATCACGAAGAGATGTTGATTGCCGTTCTCGATAGGGAGATGGAACCCTATGGCTGGCTCAATCATGGTGGCGTTGAAACCATGGACTCGTACGGGTTCACGGGGGATTTGTCATGCGTGCCACAATCGCATCGCGACTTCCTCAAGCGAATGGGTGATTACTTCGAAAACGAAACCCATTTTGTCGTGCACGCCAACTACGATCCCGGGATCCCATTAGCAGAACAACCCCGAGACCTTCTGCGTTGGGTAAAAATTTCGAACATGTTGCCCGGCCCGCACATCTCGGGCAAAAAGGCTGTCGTAGGGCACACCCACGATCGACAAGGCGAGATATTTGAAATCCCGCACCTCATTTGTATCGACACTTATTGCTATGGAGGCAAATGGCTTACGGCTCTGGAGCTAGAGAGCGGAAAAGTATGGCAGGCCGATCCAGATGGCGTTATGCGAACCGATGACTAACCCCCTCGTTCTAACTCGTTGAAACCATCACAGGTCCGCCGCGTGGCAAAAAAGAATAAAATAAAACAAGACTCCATTGAAAAAGAGTTGTCTGGAATCAACGACGCTGCGGGCGACTTGATGGAGTCCTCTTACTGCGCTTCTGCTTACAATCTGTACGGCGAACTGCGTTCTCGTTCCCGTTCCGAGGGCCAACTCTCGTACTATGTCTTCGGCACTTTCTTTCAAATGACCTTAGCGGAAAGATTGCTGCAGTTTGAAACGGTCCGCGAGCGAGCCGTCGAGCTCATCGCCATTTTTGAGGACGAAGAGCAAGCGAGAAAGATAGAGCCAGCGCTCGATCTCGATCAATACGAGAGCATGATCTATTCGATGGGCGCTTGCGCCTACGAAGTCCTCGCCGAAGCGACGGGCGCGTTGGACGGTTATAACTCCGAAGGAATGCAAGAATGCTTGACCGGCGGGATCGAAGTTTGTCATCGCATTGGCAAACTTTCCTGCATCCAGTGCTTTCGAGAATACGCCTGCGATACCCACACCGCCGCGGATGACTACGAACTAGCTCGGTACCACTGCAATCAAGTCATCCACCAAGAGAGCGATTTCCCAGAACGGGGCGACCGACGTTGGTTGGCCATGCTCCGTTTGGCCAACATGGACTTGTACGAGGGACAACATGATTCGGCACGCGCCAAATTGGATCAGGCTTTGGAGCTCGCGAATGCCCCAAACAACAACGACGCCAAGGGAGCACGCGTGGCAATCATGCTCGAACGCCACGCGCTGGACCTCATGGAAAATCAAGAGCTGGACCCTCGCACCCGCGAGGTGCTAATGGAGCTCCCGCCGCGCGGCGAATGCCCTGAGTACGATCTCGATGTCGACTTGCTCACCTCCATCGGGCACATCATGAATCAAGAATGGGATCAAGCAGAAAAGTTGATTCTCGCTTGGAATAAAACCCTCAAACAGAGCAAGTCCATCACGAAATGGTTGGAGACCGGCATTCGCCTAGTCGCCCTCTATCGGTTGAAGGGAGACATCGCCAAAGCCGGCCGCTTGTGTGTCCAATTTGAAGAAGCGGCAACCAAAGCCAACGACTGGCAATCCATCCGACGACTGCATCAAATCCTCGATGACTCCGTCGAAATCACTCCCCTCGGGACGGTGATCAAAAATACGCGAGCTCCAAACGCGTTGCCTCAACCCGAACCCGACAACGTCGCAACCGATATCGAAGGGAAGCAGAACGAGCCCGGCGATTCAAAAGATCCAACGCCGCTCGGACCATGGATGGATGCCATGACCGAACGCATGCATATCGCCGGCAGAGAAGCCGAAATGCAGCAGATGGAAAAGGTAGACGTTTCTTCTTTTCGAGCGGAACTGCTCCGCCGCCCGATCAAGGAGTTCGTGCACCCGGAAGATATCGGACGGGCCTTATACCTGATGAATTTCTTGGTGACCCCCGACTGCGATCGCGTCGCCGTTTGGAAATGGGCCAACACCTTGGTCTCAACCAAACAAGATGTTGCGTACCTGATCTCCTTGCTCGCTCGGCTGGGTATGACCATCAGCATGCTCGATCGACTCACCGCCGAACTGGAAATGGATGCGAACCGCGGCAGCGTCGATCCGCTCGACGATCTGGAAGATGTGGATTTTGACGACGATGAAGACCCGATGCTCGATCGCGATTTGCCCCCGTCATCGATCAGCAATGATCGGCTCGAACAGCTCGTTCGAAAATCTCTGCAGATGGACGCGTCCGGCGTAAACAATAATTTTCGAGCGGCAGAGGTGTTCGAATACATTGGCAATGCAGGCGAAGCGGAACGCTGCTACGCAAGAGCCTTTAAATTGGATCGCACCCGCGACGATGCGGCATTGGCCCTGTCCCGCATCTATTCCGAAACCGATCGATTGCAGGACGCGCTTTACGTTCTCGATCTATGCATACGCGAAGGTGGAGATTCCGGCGAACTCTTGTTCGAAGCTGCCCTCAAAGCACATGCGTTGACCCAGCATGAACTGCAAGTCAGCTTCCTGCAAAAACTCCACGAACGCCACTCGCCCGGCCCCTGGACCTACTACTACCTCAGCTCTGGATTGCTCGAACTAAAACGCCCAATCGAAGCCATGGAAGCGATCGAACGCGAAGTCGTGCTGTTTAACTCGGCCGGTTTGCACATCGATTCCGTGCGCGCAGCAGCCCACGCGCAATTGGGTCAGTCCACCGAAGCGGCCAAATTCATTCAATTGGCTCTCTCTCGACCCCTGTCAAAAATCAATGATCTCACCCTCAGCGGCGTTTCGGGTGCATTCGAACGGCTCATCACCGCAGCTAAAATGTGCCCCAACGAAAACAAACTGCAGCGAAACGTCGAGAAAAAAATGCTGCTCGCAGGCATCGCTACCGAAAGCTATTTCGAACAAGTCCGAGCCAACGAAAAACCTTGCGATCTCTATCTCTTCCAATGCTACGTTTCGCAACCACTCGATGAAGCTTGGCCAGACTCCGAAGGTTGCTTGCCAGACCAAACGGAATGGCAAACCTACATCGGCCAGTGGGGTGTCCTGGCCCGCGATCCCGTTGAAGCCGAAAAAATCGCCCTCCAATGGCAATCGAAATGCTATCCGCTCCCAGGAACCCTGGTCGACATCGACGGCTCTGACGATACGCTCCACGATCGCCCAGGAGTCGCCTTCCAAGGACCCCGATTCCCCGAAAACGATGACTTCCTGGATGACGAACAGGACGATGAAGACGACGATCCAGAAATGCCCTTTTGAGGCTGTCTCAACGCAACGATTGACCGCACTTGCCATCTCTCGGATATACTTGTTGGGACCGTTCTTCCCGAATCGATCTGCCCGATGGACATCGCCCAACTCGATTGCCAGCAACCTGTTCGATTGGCAGCAACCTGTTCTTGCGGCATCGACTGGTTGGAACGGACGGAGTGAGTTGGAACGGAATGATTCTTCCTAAGATTGAGGTACGACATGCCCCTGTACGAATACGAAGCTCGGAAGAACCCGGCAATTGCGGACGAAGCCAATGCGCTAGCGGTGGTTGCATGTTCGGAAATTAGTGTTTTCATCGTCGACCTACGCCTTCCAATTCCAACCGATCTATCGAGGTGCAAGCATGCGCAGTTCAATGATGTTGATATGGCTCTGTTTGCTTCTCGCCCAGTTGGTTGGATGCAAAGGTTGTACGAAACCCAAAACAGCTAAAGAAACGGCCGGAGAGTTAGAAGCAAAAAAGAAAAAATTGCGACTTGTCGCCAGCGAGCTCAAGGCGATGCCGTATACCACGGAGATTCCTGGCAATAGAATAAAGCCAGGACACTGGTACCAAGCCAACCAAAAACTCAAAGCAAACTACAACGACGAATCGCTTACCTCTTACCTATCGATCGTTAACAAGGAAAAAGTAAAGGTACCGTTTGCTCCCAACCAAGCCTCCATCGAGTTTACGCGCAACCTCTCGTTGGGCGTAGGGCAAGAGAAAAACGTCCAGTTCAAATTCTTTCAGCCGGAAGTCGTTTCCACCGGCGAGGAACTATCGAAAACGCCTTCGTCGATCAAACTGCTCTATTCTCAACGCGGTATTGGCGCCCCCGTGTTGGAGGAAGATTTTCCATGCCGACAGTTTTCTGGCTATCAATACAACTTGGTTTCACTCAGCCGCGACCCTTCTCGATACATTTTTTGGCGCGCCCTCGATTGCATCGTTTGGCCTTCGAAACAACGGGCCTCCGATGACAGAATCAACCCCCACAGCATCGTTGACCTGAACGAAGACGAGGTGGCGAACCAGTTCCCAAGCCGACTCTATGCGATGACCTCGATCTCGCACTTCGTTCTCAACGACTCCTCCGTTTCGATCCTGTCAAGCGAACAGCAGCAAGCGCTCATGGACTGGCTCTACTTTGGAGGGACCATCGTTCTCAACGGCCCCGAAGCGATCGGTGGGATCGAATCGAGCATTTTGAAAGAGTATGCGCCAATCATCAAAACGTCTAACTCGACCGTTTCGCAACAAGAAATCGCGGCTCTCAACCGTACCTGGACGATCAAACAGATTCTCGGCGAACAGCTCCCCATCGCCCCCGCCAAACCGATCCCCAAATTGGCTGGCGAGTTGGCGGCCGGAGCGCAATGGGTCAAATATAAAGGACCCAACGACACGATGCTCTCGCTCGAGGGACTCGTCGCTGAAAAAATCTTTGGACAAGGGCGGGTGGTGATGACAGCGTTCCCGATGAGCGACAACGCTTTTCTGCGTTGGCCTTCTTATAGCTCCTTTGTTCATAACGCAATCCTCCAAAAGCCCCACCGTCAGCCCTCCACTGGCTTAGAAGCAGACACCAAATTCGCAGGCGTCTACGAAGGCTCCGAATTCAACCCATTCCATTCCACTCGACTGCGGCTTTGGGCACGCGATCTCGACTCGTCCACCATGCGGCAAAAAGCTCTTCCGAAAACGAAAGATGCCGTTGCCAAAATGAGAGAGTTAGAAAAGGTCAATCCCGAGGAGATGCCCTACGACGATGCTGCCTCCGAACTTCCGAAAGTCAAAAGAACGAGCCTAGGTGCGTGGAACCCCGAATCTACGGTTCTCGCCAACGCGCGGCAATGCCTCCAAGAATCCTCGGGAATCACTGTGCCAAAAATCAATACGATCCTGAAGTTGTTGATCGGCTACTTGATCGTGTTGGTGCCTGTCAACTGGCTGTTCTTTCGCTTGTTTAAACGGGTCGAACTTGCGTGGGCTGCTGCCCCGTTTATCGCGTTGGCCGGGGCTTTCATCGTTGCTAGAAGCGTGCAACTGGACGTCGGATTTTCGCGCAGTCAAACGAGCTACGGGTTTTTAGAAGTTCATAGCGGATACCCTCGCGGTCTGTTTTCAAGCTACACAGCGCTCTACACCTCGCTTTCCACCAACTACCGCGCTGTCTATGAAAAAGAAACAGGGATCGTATTGCCATTCTCCTCCACCGCAAACGATAGTCGAACCAAAAGCAGTATCTCCAGAATCGACTATTGGTACGCCGACGATGCAGGCGCCGGAATGCAAAGCGTGCCCGTCCTCTCGAATACTACCGGATTGTTTCATGCCGAAGAGATGATCGATTTCAGGGACAAACTCCTAGCCAGTTTTGACGAGCAAGGAGACTCCGTTGAAGTCAAAAACGGTCTTGGTTTTTCCATCAAAGAAGCCGGAATCGTTGGAGTAAATCGACAAGGAAAACTTGTCAGCGGGTGGCTTGGAACCGCCGACGATGGTGCCACCAAACGTTGCGATCTCGAAATCCGCGAAACCGATAACCGATGGCGCAAAGAATGGGATCGCAACCCTATCCTCGGCAGACCAAACTATATGAGGGCCGAAGACGGAACCATGTGGACCGACCAGGACCTCCAAGATGAATTGTACCTTGGCCCTATGCTCGACGATCTATCCAAAAAGTATCCCCTGGGACGCGGTGAGTACATTGCTATCGGTTGGACCGACACCCCCCTTGGTGACCTGTCCGTTTCCCCGGTTGCCAGACAGAAAAAACAGCGAACCGTCCTGCTGATCCATCTCACCTCTGCAGACACTCCATCCGTTCAACCGGATGCCCAGATCTTTCAGAAAATCGTTGAGGAGTTGGAGTAGACCCAACCGTCAGACGCTCATAGTCGCCTTTTGCTCCGCAAAAGTACGCGAATCGCCGCTACTTTTGCGGAGCAAAAGGCGACTATGGCTATCGCAAAAATCTAGAATCGACAAAATCTAGAATCGACCGTGCTGCCGAAGCACTTCGAACAAAACGATGGAGGTGCTCACCGATGCGTTGAGCGAATCGATGGCGCCGTACATGGGAATGCGGATCGACGTGACTTCCGGCCGGGTCCAGTTATCACCTAGCCCCTCGCTCTCGCTGCCGACAATGATACTTGTTTTCGTCTCGTATTGAGGTGCGGTATGCGATACCAGACCATCCACCCGCGCCGCATACATGGCGATCGATCGTTCGATCAGCCAAGCTTGAATCTGTTTGGCGGATCCAACGGCCATGGGGACTCGGAAGAGTGCGCCCAAGCTGGATCGGATTGCGTTGGGGTTCCACATTTCGCTGACAGGATCGCTTAGAAGCACAGCAGAGACGCCTGCCGCGTCGGCTGTTCGCATGACCGCGCCGAGGTTGCCGGGCTTTTCCATGCGGTCCAAAACCAAGAAGCACTCGGCCCCATTTTCCCTCGTTGCATCGGAGAGGCGTTGGTCGAGAGTTTCGAGAGCCAAGCTCGGTTGACGAGCCACGGCGATTAACGCAACGTCGCGATCGCCGTACTGCAATTTGGACATCGCCGCTTTGGAAATGAGGTTGATGCGTATCCCTGGAACCAGCGTCTGCCATTCCGACACGAGATGACGATGCGATTCCTCTGTAGACTCCAGAATAAAAAGCTCCGTGCATTCGATTCCGCCCGCGTGCGCATGCCGCGCGATCGGGTCGCCGTCGATAATCATCAATCCACTATCGCGTCGCTCCCGTGGATCCCTCAACGAATTGGCGGCCTTGATCCGCTGGTTGCTGGGGCTAGATATGGATTCGACAGTCACTCGGGGCCGACTTCTCAGCAATTGCTGGATCAAAAAAGAATGGGCTGCAGGCTACTCGTTTGCTCGGAATCCCCAGACGCACGCTCTGGGATCACTCGACATTACAAGTTTCGCGGGGAGAGTGGCAATGCTCGCCGGCATGAAACGTAAGTGCATACAAGCGAGCGACTTGCACTCCCCAATAGTGTATCTTTGCGGAACGCGGAATGCAAGCCAGTCACGGCAACTGTCGCGCTGAAGCAAGCAATCAGAGAGCTTCCTAACTAGCCCGCAACCGTGTCCCTAGTGGGTTTTCTCTGCATAAGTACCGCCAAGTTATAAACCGAAAAAGCACCATATCCGAAGATTAATGGGACGATCGCGACAAGCGAAAGACCGTCGAAAGGAAACC
>JANODW010000601.1:0-3057 GCA_031412875.1 Pirellula sp.
CAGCCCGGCCTTTTCGAAGACAGCCTTGCGAACCAAACTAAACCCATTGCTGTGAACACCAGACGAATTGACACCTAGAATAATGTCGCCGGGTGCAATGTCCCGGCCGGTGATGAGGTTTTTCTTTTCGACAACGCCAACGCAGAACCCAGCCAAGTCGTAATCATCAGATTGATAGAGATCCGGCATAATGGCGGTCTCTCCGCCGAGCAAACTACATTCGGCATCGATGCATCCGTCAGAGATTCCTTGCACAATCGATTCTAGGAGCGACGGGTCGTCTTTGGACATCGCCACATAATCGAGGAAAAAAAGGGGTTCGGCGCCCGTGCACAGCACATCGTTGACGCACATCGCCACCAAATCGATGCCGACCGTTGAATGCCTGCCAGCCTTGATTGCCACCTTGAGCTTGGTCCCTACCCCGTCGGTCCCTGAAACCAGGATGGGTTCCTGATAGTTTCGGGCGAAAAGAGATTTGGTGAAATCCAGCGAATACAGGCCGGCGAACCCTCCATCATTTCGGACGACGCGTGGTGTGAAAGTGCGGTGCATGAGGCGAGGCAATCGTTGCATCGACTGTTCATACAATTCGAGGTCGACACCGCTGTCTTTGTAGGTGATTGCCATCGGCGAGGCAGAAGCTTTGGTTGGTGGTATCGTTTGCGGAAACTGACGGCCGGGCATTATCCCTTTTTTGGCCGATAAATAAAGTACATATGGATTTCAATCACATGCTTTGCGACAAGCCGCCATTCATGCCCGATGCCGGAGCGACCTCGCGATAGACCCGGGGCAGGACCACCCTAAAAGTGCTTCCGCAACCCAATTGGCTCGTCAAGCTGATGTCCCCTCCCAAAAGCCGACATAGCTCTCGGACAATCGAGAGCCCCAGTCCCGTACCCGAATGCTCGCGCGTCAACCCATCTTGGCCGGTTACCCCTTTGGCTTGGCGGAATTTCTCGAAAATGATTTCGTAGTCACCCGGTGCAACGCCGACCCCCGTATCGGAAACCGACAGTAGCACTTCGTCTTGGTTCTGCCATTCGCAATAGACCGTCACCAACCCACCCTCGGGAGTGAATTTGATCGCATTGGACAGCAGGTTTGTCAAGATTTGTTGCACCTTGCCCTGGTCCTGTCGGATCCTCATCTCGGATTGACTGGAATCGACGCGTAAGTCGATATTCTTGTCCTCCGCCATTTTGCGGACGAGTTCGCACTGGGCATGGATCACCGACAGAATGCAGAATTCGGATGGGCGAACCTCCATTTTTCCGGCTTCGACTTTGGCGAGATCTAAAATATCGTTGATCATGTCCAGCAAAAGCCGGCCGCTGCTCTGAATATTTGAGGCATAACGTCGCTGTTTGTCCGTCAAAGATTCAAAGCCCTGCAAGACTTCGCTGAAACCGAGGATGCTGTTCAGAGGCGTGCGCAGCTCGTGGCTCATGTTGGCCAGAAACTCGCCTTTGAGCCGATTCGCTTCGAAGAGTTGCAAATTAACGCGGGCCAGTTCGTCCACACGCTGGTCCTTTTCCAAGTTGACCGCTTGAAGTTGCTCTTGGGCTTCGGTCATGTGGCGCAACATGCGATTGAACGACTCGGACAATTCGTGAAATTCGTCTTCCGTGTCCACATTGAACCGCAATTTGGTGTCGCCGCGGGTGATCTCTTCACTGATGTGCTTCATGTAGCTCAACGGTCGAATGACCAGTCTTTTCAGGACCCAGTGAATGAAAAATAGGGAGAGCGCCAAAGTGCATATCGCGATGGAGGTCAGAGCAGAATAAGTCCACATGCTCCAAACGGCAGTCTCGCTATAAGGCACCTTTACCTTCATCACCCGAAATGGATTGAGCGAGGGTGATGTCGGCACTTTTTTGGACGCCTCCGACTCCGTATGGCAATCAAAACAGTATTTTTCGAATGCGATAGGGTGATAGTAAAAATAGCTGTCGTTCAACCGATCCTCGGCGAAAGCATAAGGGGTCGTCTTGAGCTTTTTGCCCGCCGGCGATACGGCCGCCCCCGTGACGGGAACCGGCCCTTCCGATTCCGATGCGGATGGCTTGGATGCTGCTTCTGCCTTTTCCTTTGCCAGCTTCTCCTCCGCCGCAATGCTGTCCAGTTCTGCCAGCTTGGACTGGATATAGTAGATTTGCTTGAGTTCCCGCCCCGTCGCCAATTTTCCTTTGAGGCTATCGTGCTCCAACAGATCTTCCACCCGAAGGATTTCATATTCGAATCGAGATTCCATGCGAGCCTCAAGCAATTCGAGCATCTTGATCCGATTTGTCGTTTCCAATGAAGGTTGCGCGTCCATCGGATCAAATTCCTGCTTCATGTGGATCCAGTTCAACGCATCGTTCGCGTAGTCCCGGGCCGAACGTCGCGCCGTTTCCATCACCAAGTCAGAAGCCAGCAATTGCACGGCATAGAATGCCAGAAGTAACGAAGCCAGCAGGGCAAGCCCCAAAAACAAAAGGCATTTCCGCTCCAAAGACCAGCTTCCAACCATCGATTTGAGGAAGCCATTGCTCATAGAGTCAGAATCCAAAAAGTTGTTGAAAAGCGGAAATTCGGCAAGCCCGGAGTCTTTGACCTTGTTTTACATGAATCTAGAGGATTTACCGATTGAGCAACAGATTCCTGATCCAGTTCTTCCGAAGTTCCATTTCACGCAACCGTCCGCTTTTGCCTAGTCGTCGCAAAATCCTTGCACGCCTCAGGTCGGTTAACTACGATTGAAGCTGTTTTGCCGGCAAACCGCTGGTGCTCGATTTTTTTGCTGCGTTTACTTTAAAGGAGTTTGGTTCATGTCCAAGCCGTTCACTTATTGGGTTCGACTGGCTTTGGTTGCAACTTTGTGCACCCTCATCACTTTCAGTCCTGTTTCCGCAGGGCGTTTGATGGACCGGCTATTGCATCGTGACGCCTGCAAAGTCCCCGTCAACGATTGCTGCGAAAAACCGGCGCTTTGTGAACCGTGCGGCTCAATCGCACCCGCATCGCCTTGCATCGCGGAGCAAGCCTCGACAGTAGTAGATAACTGCG
>JANODW010000602.1:0-2645 GCA_031412875.1 Pirellula sp.
TTGCGGGCCGATCAATTCTTTGTGGGAGGCGTGCGATTGCCTTACCAAAACTTTAACCGCAACCCACGCGGTTGACGAGCTAGCGATGCTCGGTGCGCCCATTGAGGCGAGCGGCAGGATCATTACTAATGTAGGATGGGAACGTTGTCCCGTTTGTTCGTTCGGGACAATGGTCCCAAACTACGGCCTGATCCACTATGGGCTTACAGGCCCCCCGTTAGTTCTTCGCTTTGGCGATCGCTTGGAGTTCCTTGCCGGTCATTCGAAAGGCTGCATCATGTGGGCAGGAATAGACGCAGCGGGGTGTGCCACCGATGCTTTTGCACTGATCGCAAGTAGTCGCCTTTTGGCGAATGATGGGCATATGGTCATCCGTTCGGAATTCTGCTTCTTGCCCAACCATCGTGATATTGCCATAGGGACAATTGCTCGCGCATAGACCACAACCGATACAATGGTCCTCGATCACAATCTCTTTGGAACCCTCCCGAAAAATCGCGTTGACCGGACAGCCCACCAAGCAATAGGGGTCGGTGCAAGATCGGCAGCTCGTGGCCACTAGGAAATTTTCAAACCGCAGGCCCTCTCGCACCAAACGAGACTCCCCGCCATGGGAGTCGGCGCATGCCTTTGTGCATTCATCGCATCGCGTGCATGACTCGAGATCCAGCACGAGTAGGCTCTGAGCATTGTATAGCCCTTGGCTTACAAAACTGGAAACGCCGAGACTGACATCGCTTTGACGCCGCTCGTCTTCTGCCAGCAGAAACTTGGCCCGCTGTAGCAAGGCGCTTTTGAAGTCGGGATTGGCATCCGCGATTTTTTTCAATTGGGTGCTTTTGATGCGAACGAGTTCGACGTGATCCAACGCGCTGCATGTCGAGGTCCGCACGCCCGGTCGATAGCCTAGCCGTTTCATATCGGTCGCAAGTTCATCTTGGTAGATAGAGGAAAGGGCTGCGATATCCCCGATCGAACCCGCATCTGCGTCGAGGTTGCCGGGCCCAACATAGGCGACCACTTCCTCGCGAGTTCCGTGTTTGCGACTGACTTTAACATACCCCAGTCGAATAAGAAAAAAATCGTCCTTGACGTCTCCCTGTTTGAATATCGGACGGCCTGGTTCGACGCTCATCAAGTCGACGTCTTCGGAAATGATCTTGGCTGCTTCGGCGCGGCCTTGGGGCGAAAGGTCTTTGAAGATACGGAGTCGCTCAAGGTCCGAATTCAGTGCATGTCGACGGTACGCTTCGTTGAGAATCTTGCGACTGCTGGCATTTCTTTGCAACATATAGAGAACATTGCTACCGATTTCGATGACCTCTGATGGCTCTACTGCGACGACGGTCGCAGTTCTTGGATAGCGATTCAAGCAAGCCATTTCGCCGAGGATAACATCCTCGACACCCCGAAAAAGTTTCGGTCCGTCGCCACCCTTGGACGTGGAATCGGAACCGGTAGCGAGGCTGGGTATCGCCTGCGGCGCTTTCGAACCCAGTTTTGCTCGCAAGAATCCAAAGAGCCCTGGGCTCGTGTTCGGTTGCGAAGTTCTATTCGATGCGCCGCGGGCGAGTTGGATTTCAAACTTGCCTTTTTGAATGAGAAAGGCGGTCGATCCGTACTCCCCTTGTTTGCAGAGTACCTCGCCTGCCTGCAACGTTTTTCGGATACAGGCCGCGCCGTTGAATTGCAGGAATTTATAAGGAATGCTCGAGAAAATAGGGATCTCAAGCATCTCCTCTGCCGTCAAAATTTGGTTGCTTACCGATTCGCGACGCGTGCTCTTTTGAATTTTTTCAACCTGCTTGGCGACCACTTCTGGCCTAAAGGTCAATGCATCGGTTGGGCAAGAAATAACGCACTCGCCGCACGACACGCACGAACTGTCCAACATGGGCAGATTGTTGTCAAACGCGATACGGGTCTCATAGCCCTTTCCATCGCGCGCCATCACATCGTTCTGCTTGATGTCATTGCAAGCTCGCGTGCAACGTTGGCACAAAATGCATGCATCGTGATTCACCGCGATGATTTCAGAGCTGTGGTCGCCACCTCGCTTGCCCGCTAGGTAGCTTGGGCCAAAACGGGGCCCCTTCGCATCCCTTGAAAACTGTGCCACCAGTCGCTTAAGTTCATTGGGACCACGAGCGGGATCCCCTTGAACCAAGGGCGCGGTTTCGTCCGCAGTTAAATGTTCGGAGGCTAATAGTTCGAGAATCACCCCCACCGACGTCTTGATGGTTTCGACCGCCGTTAGATTCGTTTGGCTGGCAAGCGTTGAGATGACCATCCCATTTTTGACATGGTACGTGCAGGACGAGACAAGGCTCTTCCTTGGCCGACCGCTTGGCCTCACCTCTTCGATCTCCACCATGCATACTCGACAGACGCCGACAGGATTCAAGTGCTCGCGATGGCAAAGGATCGGTACGGGATTGATATCGCCCAGTTTTTTGACATACATTTCTGAAATGGCATCATAGATGGTGGTTGGCCTGGGAATGAGTTCGCCCAGTTCGTTGGCCATCACGGTTCCCTGCGAATTTCGGAGCGGGACCGCTTTCTGAACGACCATCGAACGGCCATCGATGGTCAGTTGGATGTCTTCTCGCAGATCATTGAGAGTTGCGTCCGTGAAACGAATG
>JANODW010000603.1:0-2207 GCA_031412875.1 Pirellula sp.
ACTGTCTACTACCGTCGGCATCTTTTCCTGCATGAGGCCACGCACTGGATCATTTGGAAACTGTATGGTGGCGGCGGTTCGCCCTGGTTCATGGAGGGGATGGCGGAAATGCACGGGACGCACTCTTTGCGAGACGGAGCGCTACAGTTGGGGGCCATTCCAGCGTCTCGCGAATTGGTAGCAGGATGGGGGCGGTTACGATTGATCAACGAATCTCTCAAACAGGCCAAAGCCCCCTCGCTATCTCAAATTTTTGCGTTCGGCAATGCGAGAGAAGATCACGAAAACCGTTATGCATGGAGTTGGGCAGCCTGCATTTTTTTCACGCACCATCCAAGGTATGGTCCCATTTTGAAAGAGCTATATAGCGACGGAAAATTAGACTACTCGAACTCGCTATCCTTGAGATTCAGGACGAAGCTAGATCCGGGGTGGGATTTGGTTCAGCGTGAATGGAATGCCTTTGTTTCTGATTTGGACTTTGGTTACGATTTTTCAAAGTCGGCTTTGATCGAAACGGCAATCGAGGAATTCGATACAACGGGAAACGCATGGCAGCAAAGGCTACCGGTTCGAATGCCGTTGGCCACGCATCGAGGCTGGCAACAGACCGGCGTAGTGGTGCAATCGGGGAAGCCGATTCGCGTCTCCTGTTCGGGCAGCTACGAGATAAAAGAGAGTTTAGGCACCTCTGCCGAGCGCTGGACGATTGAGCCGTGCGGCATTACTTACCAATACTATCGAGGGAACCCGCTCGGTTGCGTCCTCGGCAGCATTGTTTCGGACGACCCCGAGGAGAGCACGAAGCGGTGGGAAACGTTCCGCGTGGGCGAGGGAACGGTGATTGATGCGTCGAAGCCGGGAAAGCTCTTTTTGAAGGTGAATGAGCCGTCGAGTGGACTGTCGGATAACCAAGGGAACCTTTCTGTTGAAATAGCCCTCGTAGAGCCATAGCCGACGGGCTGCCCTTTTGAGGGGCAGACGGAGGGCCTGCGGTGAATCGCCCCAGACAAATCGACGTTCCATCCAATGGCGGAGCCAAAGCCGTCGCTTTAGTTGGGTGATTTTCCACGGTATTTGGTGTATCCATAGTCGTGCGTCTCTGGACCTTGGGGGCCGTACGGTTCATAATTCGAGGAGTTGACTAAATCGATTGGAAGGGATTTGCGGGTTACGAGGCTTGTCCTGCGTGTATCCTAGATCAAATTCAATCAACCCATCGATGGCTGTCAGCTTGGACCGGTGAAGTTGACGTAAGCTTCGCCGGCCTTCCCACCTCCCCTTGATCCCTCCCTCGAGCTTTGATTGGAAGTGGTCCGAAGCGAATCGGTCAATGTTTTTGTAGTACGGACGTAACGTTTAGCAAACTCCTGGAACAATCTAATGAAACTGGATCGTCAATTTGTGATGCGGTCCCTAACGCTCTTCGCAGCGATGGGATCTTGCCTTTGTTCGTGGCAGTCGGGTTTGGCTCAAGAGGCTGCACCGGTGCCTGAGTACCCTCCGTTTGAGAAAGTGACTGAGGGATTTGTCAAAGCTGATTCGAAGTCGCCTGACAAACAGTCGTTGTGCGGCATTTGGACGCGAGAAAAAGACGGGCAGATGCTTTTGGAATTGCCAAAAGACTTTGCCATGAAAAAGTATTTTATCGCATTGACCGTTAGCAGCGGTGATCGCTACGCCGGTCTCCAATCGAATGATTTTTACGTTTACTGGCGTCAATACAATAAGCGTCTTGCCCTGATCGTTCCCAATATGAACATCCGTTCTAATGGCGAGCCAGAATCCAAGTCGTCAGTCAAAAGGCTGTTCACGGACACCGTGCTGTTGGATGTTCCCATTATCACGATGGGCCCACGAGGCGGCGGTCCTGTTATCGATGCAGACGCACTCTTTGTCGGGAATGCCAGCAAGTTCTTCGGCCCGTCGGTCCGCGTTCAGGATCCACAACTGATCAAAATCGTAAAAGCCAAATCGTTTAGCAAAAACGCCGAGATCGCTTTCGAAGTAGTCGCAGCCGGTGGCAAGTTGCAATCGTTGCACTTTTCGTTCAGCGAAGTGCCAGAAGAGAACGGCTACCGACCACGCAAAGCCGACCAACGTGTAGGCTATTTCCTAACCAACTATTCCGATCTCGGAAGCTACGAAGAAGATAAAAAGCTCGTTCGCTATGTGACGCGATGGAGACTCGAGAAGCGAGATCCAAG
>JANODW010000604.1:0-5418 GCA_031412875.1 Pirellula sp.
ATCGGTTGTTTCAGGCAAAAGCAGCGAAGCCTTGGATCCAGCTTAGCCCTGGAGGAAATCTCGTTAGCTTATGCAGATGCGTCGCACTTGGAATCGGGACAGCAGAAGGCAGAATTTTTCGACACGCTTTGGAGATCGCAACCTGCGGCCGTTTGCGAAAGTTGGCTTGGGCAACGAGTAACCGCTATTTTGCATCGTCAGCTCAAGCGGAAAAACACCAAGCATTTGGACCAGGACGTGCATGAGCTCGCCGACCGAGACGCCGACTTACAGCACGATAGCTATGGCCTTATTCGTATCGTAACTTGGGCAATGCCCATGCTCGGTTTTTTAGGAACCGTGTTGGGGATCTCGGATACGCTGGGGCAGATGGACGCCCAGGCCCTTGCAAGTGGTTCGCAGGACGCAATGAATAGCCTGACAGCGGGTTTGTACGTCGCTTTCGACACCACAGCGATCGGACTGGTTCTGACGATGGTCGCGATGTTCGTGCAATTTGGTGTCAATCGCAGTGAGCTCGCTTTTCTTTCTTATATCGACGGCAGGGTTTCCGAAACGATGCAGCTCTGCTTAACCGAACAAGAAAAAGAGCAGGACACGAGCCGGGTCGAGTCCGCCCTGCACCGTATCACCGAAGAACTAATGAGATCGGTGCATCAAATGGTTCAAACCCAAAGCGAGCTTTGGCAACAGACGATTTCCACAGCCCACAGCCATTGGCAGAACCTGACTGCGACCTCTGCGGAGATGGTTCAAACCTCGATGGCCCATGCGATTGAGTCCTCGCTTTCCAAGCACAACGATTCGCTCAGCTTGCATACCGAACAATTGGCCAGGGTCCAAGCGGAAGGCGCCATCCTTATCGATTCCCGTTGGCATCAATGGCAAACAACCCTTTCCGAGCAAGCCAGAGCCGTCCATCAGCAACAGCGCGAGATGAAGGAACAGACCGAATTGCTAAACCGCTTGATCGAAAAGCATGAGGCAGTCCGTTCCATGGAAATGCCGCTGCAAGCCACGTTGGAACGGTTGACCGATGTAGATCGCTTTCATGATGCTGCTATTTGCTTGACCGAAGCGGTAGCGGTTTTAGGAACTCAAATGGAACGCTATGGCTATTTGGGCCGTCAACCCGTGCGTCGCAAGACTTCCGAAGCTCCATCGGCGCAGCCGGTATCGGATGCACCGGATTCCGAGTTGCCGACGATATTGCCCTTGAAAAGGCGAGCAGGATGAGTGGTAGCAAACGACGCGGAGACAACACGGCTCCAGCATTGTTTCCTTTCCTGGCTGTGCTGCTTTGCACCATTGGAGCTCTGGTTCTAATCCTCGTGCTCACTGTTGCAAACTCGCATGCTTCCGCAAAACGCGAAGCAGAGGAGACAATCACGGATGTGAAAGACACCGTCGACTTGATGCACGTCGTGTCGGAAGAACTCGAAGCGCAACGCGAGGACCTCAAAGCGAAAGTAGAACGTCGCCGCAGGGATCTGGCCGATATCGAGGACCATATCGACCGTCTCAAGAAATCGCTCGACAAACTCGTAGACAAAATCGAACGCATCCAATCCCAAGCGTCCAATACGGAAAAGGAAAGCTCCGACAAATCCTTGGCCGTACAACGCCTGAAAGAGGAAATCGACCAAAAGAAAAAAGAGCTCGTCGAGGAAATTGAGAAACAGAAGAAGCGAAAGCCGGCGTTTGCCGTTATCCCATACGTGGGCAAAAACGGCACCTCGCGCCGGCCTGTTTATCTGGAATGCACCAAAGACGGGGTGGTGATCCAGCCCGAAGGCTTGCTCATTTCAATGAACGATCTGCGGCCCCCGTACGGCCCCGGCAATCCGCTCGACGCTGCCCTGCGTGTCCTGCGTCTGACATACCAACAAAAGGATGTGACCTTCGGAATCAATCAGCCCCCTTATCCATTGCTCATCGTCCGACCCGACGGGATCCAATCGTATGCGATGGCCCGCGAAGCGATGAGCGGTTGGGATGATCAGTTTGGCTACGAACTAGTCGACAATGAAATGGAACTAAAATTCCCACCCAGTCCTGCCGGTCTCAAGGAACAGTTGGCTAGCACCGTCGAAACGGCCAAACGGCGCCAACAAGCGATCATCGCTTCCATGCCCCGACGCTTAGCTTCCAGCGACCGGGACGACAACTGGGACACTATCGACGCAGCAAACAATGCGCAACCAAGTGGCGGTGAAATCCCTTGGAACGCTGCTCCCAATGCACCAGCCTCCAATTCAAGCTCGCAAAGCGAATGGCAGCTTGTGCAAGGAATGGCAAACTCGCAAGTCGCGTCCGCCATCCAACGCAATGGCGGCAGCGGGACGGGACAGGCGCCTCCCACTCCAAATCCCATGCAAAGCAACCCATCCTCGCCCCTTCCTAACCATCCGTTTGCCTTGGGAGGCGCAGACCTCTCTGGACAATACATCGCCAGCGATGGCATGCCACAGCAATCCGGCGGGCAGCCATTGGGTTCGCTTGGACCATCTTCGCAACCAACGAATCTTGCCAGCACGAACCGGCCCCCCAATGAACAAACAAGTCGAGCAGAACAAGAAAGCCGTGCCGTTGGCAACGCCCAACCCACCGATTCGCCGAGCATGCCAGGAACCTCTTCTGCGTCGGGCAACTCATTCGCAACGGCAGACGGCGGCAATGCGGCGTCAAACGCGGACGGCAACAATTCCGGTCCGAACCCATCCGGTGGCAGCAACGCCCCACCTCCTCTGGGCGCTAACGCATTCTCCTCCGGTACCGCCATGGGAGGCGGTGCAAGCAGCCTGTCTGCAACAGGTACCTCAGCCTCACCCCAAAGCGATCCGTCCTCCCCGCAAACCCTTTCCGTCGCAATGAACCATCAAGCCGATAGCCCGTCGGCACGGGCCAAGCACGTCCGGCCAGAAGGGGACCTCAAGCCGATATCGGTCAGCGCCGGTCACGGGTGGGCCGCGTCGCGCGCCGAGGGCAAAGCAACCCCGGTCACGCGATCCATCGTACTGATCGCACTCAAGGACCGATGGCTGCTGCGTTCCGACGAAGATCCGAACAAGTTCGAATGGAACGTAACCATGGACGCCGGTCCGCAGCAGGCCGGCAACGAGTTGGCGACCGCCATGCGCAAGCGAGTCGACTCGTGGGGACTTTCCGTACCCGGTGGCTACTGGTCGCCGACACTGACAATCGAAGCAGCCAACGATGCGCAACAAAGTGTCGCACGGTTGGAACGGCTCCTCGAGGGGAGCGGCGTAGAAATCAAAGTGGTCCCTCTGACTATCCCCCAACGTCGCTAGGAGACTAACGCATGAGCAAGCGGCGAAACGAAGAATCATCTATTGGAGAAGACGCCTTTCTCGACACGATCGCCAATTTGGTCGGCATTTTGATCATCCTGGTCGTGATCGTAGGTTCACGAAGCTATGCGACTGCAAAAGCATCCGTGGAAAGCGAGCTCAAGCAAAAAGTGGACTTGCTCGCCTCTCCGACTGAGAAAACAAAGAGTCTTGACCTAGATCTACAAAAGCAGGCCGAAGAGCTGCATCACTACGATTTAGAAGTTGCGTATCGCGACGCTGAACGCATGGCGATAATGGATCGCGTGACGATCGCCGAGCGCCTCGCCGATGAGGAACTGCAGAATGTCGACAAAACCGTGCAAGATCGCATCGAAGCAGAACAGGAAATGAGCGAGCTGGAAAAGCAACTCGAGAACCTACTGCGACAATCGGGTGACCTACAAAACGTCGAGCAGAACACCGCCGTGTTGCAACACTTGCCTACACCGATGGCAAAGACGGTCTTCGGTCGAGAACTGCATGTCATGATGCGAGGCAATAAAGTTGCAGTTATTCCATGGGATCGATTGGTGGAAACGCTCAAGGTCGAGGCGAGACGATCGGCGGAACGGAACTCGCAGAAAGATCGCTTTGTCAATCAGCTAGGGCCCATCGACGGATTTTTGATGACCTACGGACTCAAGAGTCAAAGCGGCATCCTGTCCAATGGTACAACAGCGCGCTTGGGGCGAACCATCGAGTTGGAAAAATTTGAGCTGGAACCAACTGCCGACGTCCTCCACGAAACCGTTTCGCAGACGCTCAATGCCGGCGGGCGATTGCGATTAGAACTTGCAACCTGCACATCCCAGCACACAACGGTTACCGTTTGGGTCTATCCAGACAGCTTCAACGAATTCCGGGTACTCAAAGAACGGTTGTTCACCGAAGGATTCCTTTGTGCGGCCCGGCCATTGCCGTTTCACGTCCGCATCGGGGCTTCTCCTCGCGGCTCTGCAAGCACAGCACAATAATCGTGCCAGTAATCGTGCCAGTAATCGTGTCAGTAATCGTGGGTCGCTTTTGCCGAAAGCGACTCGGCCCCCGTCTTGCCGTCTAACCATCGCTTCTCATTGCCGTAGTTCATTCACCGCACAACGCGTTTTGTTGTGCGGTGATTGAGCGCTGTTCGATGCTTCGCAAGCTATCGTACGGCTTCTAAAAATCGGTAATCGTAAAGAGCATCTTCGCCTTTGAGTTCGCTCAAAATTGCGACTCGCCCGGTGGTTTTAAAAGCGAGCTTAAATATTTCCCACTGATCATCGGTGATATCGCCCTGTTGAGAGGTCGCGCCCCCACCTTCCCAGGCAATAGATACACTTCGACCACCAGCTACTGAGTAATTTCCTAAGCTCGTTACTCTTCCGAAATGCCATTCGAAGTTATTTCCAGCTTTTTTTGCTTGTGCTGCTTCAAGTGCTTCTCCGCCGGACTCGTGAATTTGGCGTTTCACAGTCCCAGAACTCTTCTTTGCCATCGCTGTCCCCTTCGTAGATGTCTATGGAAATAAACCCGAATCACGACCACAGCTTCGGCAACTAGTCCGTTCTTTTGAAATCATCAAGAACGAACGTCGTCACACGCAAACTGTTCGATCTAGAATCAACGCTTGAGATCATATTTGAGCAAGACATGTTTTCAAGGGGGTTCTTCGTGATTATTTGGAACTCTTTCGCAAGCATTACGCCCGCTGCCCCGTGGCCTAGGCTTCCCGCCTGCCTGCCCGTCTCGTCCCGCTTTTCCTCTCTTTTTAACCGCAGAGGTCCAGGAAGGGCGCCGGTGCAGTAACTTGTTTCGCACCCACCAAGTTCAGGATGACGCGTGCGTGGGGGCGATGGCATCAGGAAGTTGGTTGGCAACTCGACACCAATTACTTACGTCTAACTTACGTCCTTACTGACTTTGCGTCTTTGCGTCTTTGCGCGACACGAACAAAAACGGGGTAAGGGCTTGCATACCATTCGAATTAAGTACGCCGAACAAATCGAGAGTTTGCTTGCTGCATCAATGCGATTGACAATGCCGATGTCCTCAGTGACTCGGCAGTCGCGAGAGAACTTGAACT
>JANODW010000605.1:0-2021 GCA_031412875.1 Pirellula sp.
CGGTTTTGGAATCGCGATCGGGTCTGGGGAGTCAAGCTGATTTCGGGAACGAGCACGATCGCTTGCCGACCATACGAAATCACTTGTTCGATCGATTGCATGTAGACTTCGGTCTTGCCACTGCCTGTAACGCCGTGCAACAAAATCGTCTCGTGCTCGCCCGAATCGATAGCGCCGTATATCGTTTGCAGGGCGATCCGTTGGTCTGACGAAAGGGCTGGCGGGAGGATTCGGTCGTACACTTCGGGAGCAACATCCTTGCCGAAGGTCATTACCCGTTCGGTATACGACTCGATCAATTCGAGTTCGCATAGTTTTTTGATGATGCCGTCGGAGCATTGGGCGAGGTGTTTGAGTTGCTCTTGAGAGAGCGGCTCGTCGGCCAAGATCAACTGCTGGAGCGTTTGACGCTGCTTGACCGTCAATGTCTTGAGGAACGCATCATCGCTGGCTTTGAGCGAAGGCTTAAGGAGTGTTTGGTTTCGCGTGCCGGCACCTGCCCGAACGCCAGCCGGAATCACCGCCTCGAATACTTGTCCGATCGGGACCAAGTAATAGCGGCTCATCCATTGGATCAATTGCAGCAGGTTGGCATTGCAGAGGGGTTCGGGATCGATTGCGCGAAGGATCGGTTTAATGAGTTCGCGTGGGTAGTGGCTGATGTGGACGGCGATGGTGTAGCCGACCATTTCACGGTTGCCTTTGCCCAAGGGGACAACGACGCGCATGGCGGGTTTGATCAAACCGCCGAATTCATCAGGAATACGATAATCGTATGGGCCGAAGGGAGCTTCCGGGAAGGCGACAAGGGCGCAGGGAGTCTCAGCCGCCGCATCGATTTCCCATGGGGCGAGTTCGTTTGTAAACAACTCTCCCTGTTGGTAGTCCATGTGGTAAGGCAAAAGTGCAAAGGGTTGTCGCACCGGGCAGGTACGATCTATGGCAAAGCCGTTGAAACCAAACTAGGTGACTCGTGCGGTGATCTCACTGACGCAATCGTCAATCTTGATTCGCCATTGTTCGAGCGTATCGCGATCGCGGATGGTGACAGTGCGGTCTTGCAACGTTTGCGTATCGACGGTGATACAGTATGGCGTGCCGATTTCGTCCTGCCGTCGATAGCGTCGCCCTACGGCTGCCTTCTCGTCGTAGAAGACATTGAATTTTTGTTTGAGGGCCGTGTAGATTTCTTTGGCGACCTCGGGCATCCCGTCCTTTTTTACCAACGGCAAAATAGCGGCTTTGACGGGCGCGAGTCTGGGGTGCAATCGCATGACCGACCGGGTTTGCAGTTTGCCATCCTCATCGGGCGCTTCGTCCTCGTGGTAGGCTTGGCATAGGAACGCGAGTGTGGCGCGATCGGCACCCGCGGAGGGTTCGATCACGTGCGGGATGAATCGCTCGTTGGTGAGGTCATCGCGATAGGAAAGGTCTTTTCCGCTACCTCGGTGGCGCGGCTTTCCTTCCTCGTTGAGCTCCAACTCGAGTGGGCGTTTCTTGGGATCGAGTTTTCCTTCGGAGTGTGACCGCAAATCGAAATCCCCGCGATGGGCGATCCCTTCGAGCTCGCCGTATTCGCCTTGAGGGAGGAATGGGAACGCGTATTCGATGTCGGCCGTTCCGCAGGAGTAGTGGCTTAGTTCCTCGACATGATGTTCTCTCAAACGCAATCGGTCGCCGGCCAGACCGAGCGAGAGATACCACTGCATGCGTCGGTTTCGCCAATACTCATACCACTTGGGAGACTCGGAGGGGTTGCAGAAGAATTCGATTTCCATCTGCTCGAACTCGCGGGACCGGAACGTAAAATTTCGTGGGGTGATTTCATTGCGAAAGCTCTTGCCGACTTGTGCGACACCGAAGGGGACGCGTATCCGGGTGCTGTCGACGACATTCTTGAAATTGACGAAGATTCCTTGGGCAGTTTCGGGGCGCAAGAATGCCGCTCCCTCTTCGCCGCTCAATGCCCCCACATAGGTTTTGAACATGAGATTGAATTCGCGGGGGTCGGTCAGTGTGCC
>JANODW010000606.1:0-1883 GCA_031412875.1 Pirellula sp.
TCGCGTCGCCTGCCACGCGCGCGCTGTTGAGCGATGCGACCGTGAGCGAGACGGGTGAAATGCAGCGCCGCGCGATTGCTGCCGTTGCGCGCATCGAGTCGTTGGTGTCGCAACGTCGTGCTGCAAGCGGTGCCGAAGTACCGGCGCCAACTGCAGTGTCGACGATGTCTTTGTCTGCAGCGAAGGCCAACGAACCGAAGCTGGAAATGGCAGCGAGTGCCAAACTAAAAATCTTTGTCTTCAACATTTTTTGACTGTTCCGTAGTGAGCAGGATGGAGCCCTCGAGACATTACTCGAGGAAAGTTTTCGAAACGGTCGCGACTCGTTGGCAGACTATACGGACACGTCAACCTGTTGGATGCAAAGGGATGCAAAATTTTTCTTCAGATGGTAGCTGTCGATCGAGAATGCCGACAGATTTAGGATTCCGACTTATTCCTAAAGTTCAGTTGACAAGTATCTATAGTTACCAATTCGAAGCGGTAATGGGTGGATCGAACGTCGCGAGCCATTTCAACCCCTTGTCCCCCTCCAATTAGTCTTGTCGTAGCCAATGAGTGAAACATCGTCCACTATTAAAGCTGTCATTGTGGGAGCAACAGGCGGCATCGGCCATGCGGTATGCAGGAAGCTAGCGGAATCAGGCGGAGAAGCCTTCTTGATCGGCCGGTCAATAGAGACTTTAAAGGTGCTTTCGCAGGAATATGGCTGGGGCTATGCCGTTGCAGATGGAGCGGACTGGGCGCAGTTGGACGGTGTGGTTTCGAGTGCTGAGGGATTGTTAGGGGAAATCAATGCCGCCATCAACTTAGCCGGCTCTGTTTTGCTCAAGCCCATCCATTTGACGAGTCGGTCGGAGTGGGATGCGACCATTGCCGCCAACATGACTTCGGCCGCTGGCTTGATGAAGGCTTGCATACCACGAATGTTTGCTGGCGGGGGCTCTGTTGTTCTGATGAGTTCGGCCGCTGCGTCAATTGGACTTTCGAATCATGAAGCGATCGCAGCTTGCAAAGCGGGAATAGAGGGCTTGGTGCGCTCCGGCGCGATGACTTATGCGGCCAAGAAGATTCGCGTCAATGCGGTCGCGCCAGGGTTAGTCGAAACACCCCTCACCCAGAAAATTTGGGGAAATGCCAGGTCTGCAGAGGTGTCGCTATCGATGCATCCGATCGGGCGGTTTGGAAAGCCAGAAGATATTGCAAGCGCCATCCTGTGGCTTGCATCGCCGGAGCAATCCTGGGTCACAGGCCAGACCATTGGGGTGGATGGGGGGTTGGGAAAGCTCAAGGGGGTAGGTCAGATCAATCGGGTTTAGAGCGCGTCCATAGGGAGGTGACCCAGATTGAGAGGAAACTCAGCGGGATGGTAAAGATCCCAGGTTGATTGAGCGGAACCCAAGCCGATTCCTTATCCCATTTGTAGATGTTTGCGAACATATCTGGAGTTGCAAAAACCCACAGCAGCGACGTTATCAGGCCGATGAGCACTCCTGCAATGATCCCTTCCTTTGTCGTTCCTCTCCAGAACAGCAACATTAATAGGGCTGGCAGATTCGCGGAAGCAGCGATGGCAAACGCCCATCCCACCAAGTAGCTGACATTCATCCCCTCGAATCGGAGTCCTAACGCGATGGCTAGAATTCCGATGGCAATCGATGCGCCTTTGGCGACGCGAATCGTCTGCATATCGGTAAGCTTCCAGCCAAAGAAACCACCCACGATGTCATGGGCCACGCTCCCTCCAGCGGCGATGATCAACCCGCTAACAGTTCCGAGCACCGTGGTAAAGGCGATGGCGGAGACCGCGGCAAAGAGGAGATTGCTGAAGCTTTTGGCCAATAACGGGGCGGCCATGTTGCTATCGGTGGGGTCCAATTGGC
>JANODW010000607.1:0-6436 GCA_031412875.1 Pirellula sp.
GATGGCGCCATAGCCGACGATTGGCCCCAATGGCGAGGTGTTGCGCGCGATGGCAAATGGAATGAGACAGGATTGATCGATACGCTACCAGAAGGCCAATTGCCACTGCAATGGTCGGTTGAAATCGGGCCTGGATACACCGGTCCCACCGTGGCTGAGGGCCGCGTCTACGTCATGGATAAACTGTCTGAAGGGAGAGATGCTGTCGAGCGTATTCTCTGCTTCGACTCGGCGACTGGCAAATCCCTATGGACACACCAATACCATCCGGAGGACTACAAAGTAGGCTATCCCGCTGGCCCGCGCGCCGGTGTCACTATTCATGCCGGTCGAGCGTATGCGGTAGGCGCAGTGGGGCATTTTCATTGCTTGGACGCGAAATCAGGCGCGGTTGTTTGGGCCCGTGATCTACAAACGGATTATGATATCCGCATGCCTATGTGGGGCATCGCTGCTTCCCCATTTATCTACCGCAACTTGGTCATCCAACAAGTGTCGGGTGCCAAGGGAGCTTGTATGGTCGCCTTCCAACAAGAGGACGGCAAAGAAGTGTGGCGGGCGCTCGACGATCGAGCCGGCTATTCATCCCCGATTCTCATCCGCCAAGCAGGTCAGGACGTGCTCGCGTGCTGGACCGGCGACAGCCTCTCTGGAATCGACCCGATGACGGGCAAGGTTTTTTGGAGCCATCCTTTCCCACCCAAGAATATGCCCATCGGTGTAGGGGATCCGGTTCTGGACGGAGAAAAGCTCTTTGTCTCGTCTTTTTATGACGGCTCTCTCATGGTGCGCGTGCCCAAAGACAAACTGACGTCCGAGGTACTATGGAAAGCCGTGGGCCAAGACGAACAACACACCCGCTCGTTGCATGCGATGATCGGAACCAGCTTGATGCGAGACGGATGCGTGTTCGGTACGGACAGCTATGGCGAGCTGCGTTGCTTGAACGCTGACAATGGCGAACGCATTTGGGAGGACTTGACCGCCGTTCCAAGAGCTCGCTGGGCAACGATCCACATGGTCGAACAGGCGGATCGGGTTTGGATGTTCAACGAACGCGGCGAGTTGCTCATCGCAAAGCTATCCATCAAAGGTTTGGAGATTCTTGATCGATGCAAGTTGATTGAACCTACTACAGTCCAGTTGCCGCAACGAGGCGGCGTTTGCTGGTCGCACCCAGCTTATGCAGAAAAGAGCATTTTCGCCCGCAATGACAAAAGGCTGGTCCGCGCCTCTCTCGCAAAGTAAACTACGCTCTGCCTCGGTTTAGGCCCTGCCTTGCTTCCCTCCCACCCTTTTAATTTGAAGAGGAACTTCCCCATGCAATCCCTTCCTGTCTCTCCGAATCGACGCGCCTTCTTGGCGTCGAGCGCTGCTGCCGTTGCGGTGGTCTCCACCTTAAAGCCCACGAGCGCCTTGGCCACCGATTCACCTTTGATCATCCCGCCCGCTGGCAAGCGAATCCTGCTCTCCTGCAAGCTCACGATGATTGCGAAAGAAGAGGCTGGCAAAAAATTCACCTTGGTCGAACGTCTGAAAATGGCGGGCGCTGCAGGGTTCGACGGCGTGGATTTTGACGAAGCCGGAACCGTGACGGTGGAACAAGCCCGATCAGCCGTGCAAGAGTCCGGCGTGTTCGCTCACAACGCCATCAATCATGACCACTGGAACAGCCGCTTGACGAGCCCCGACGAAGCTGTTCGTGCCAAAGGCGTTGCGAACATTGAGCATTGCCTCCGTGTTTCGCATGCGATCGGTGGCAGCGCTGTGCTGATCGTCGTAGGAAAAGGGGAAGACGGATCGCGAGACGAAATCGATAATCGCGCCCGCAATGAAATCAAGAAATTGATTCCGTTGGCAGCGTCGCTCGGACAATCGATCCTGTTCGAAAATGTCTGGAATCAAATGCATTACGAACACAACGCGCCGCCAGAACAAAATCCAGACCGCTTCATCCAATTTGTCGATAGCTTCAATAGCCCCTGGGTCGGCATGTATTACGACATCGGCAATCATTGGAAATATGGGCAGCCTCGCGCTTGGCTGAACGCCTTTGGCCGCCGCGCGGTCAAACTGGATATTAAGGGATTCAGCAGAGCCAAAAACAAATTTGTAGATATCACGTCGGCTGACGACGACCTTCCATGGGGCGAAGTGCAACAAGGACTCAAAGAAATCGGGTTCTCAGGATGGACAACTGCCGAAGTTGGCGGCGGAGGAATCGAACGCCTCACCCTCGTCCGCAAGCAAATGGAAAAAGCTCTCGGAGTAGAAGCTAGACCCTAATGAAATTCGATTGCGAACCCATGCACCGTTCCATCATGCACCGCATCTTTCCGACCGATCAAGTGGCATAGGCTTCTAGTGCCACGGATTGGAATTCGCGTCGCACAGGGGACTATTTACACCGCGGACGGCTCGTTCCCAGGCTCTGCCTGGGAACGCACTGCCTTGGAGGCTCTGCCTCCTGAGCTCACAGTCCCAAAAAAAACATTTCGGCGAGGCGGAGCCTCGCTCGCATTGAGTTACCAGGCAGAGCCTGGTAACTAGATTGCAATCCGTCGCACTCGCCTGTGTCCGGCACAGCTTCAAACCATGGTGCATTTCCTGACGGTCTCCAGCGTCCGAGTTGTGACATTTTTCCCGAATGTCTTTTCAATCAGAGTCATAAAGACGGGCCCGCGTTCGCTGGGAATGTAAGCAGTGAACACTTCGCTCTCATGGATGGCTAGAATCTGAGCGCCATCAAGTTCAATGGGAAAGGAAAGAGCTGTTGGATGTGGTCGGTTCAAGAACGTCACAACCCTCTTTGCATTGGGTGATATTTGGTATTCGGAATAGGGATCGGTTTGGAGCAGGGAAAGCAGATGGTCCGTGGTTCGCAAAATGACTGGAAAACTGCGGGAGAGGTGCTCAGACATGCCAGATTCAATGGCCTTTATCAGAGCGGAATTGCTCTTGATGGGGCTTGTGAAAACCACGTTCCCGCTGGCCAGAACGGTTTTTACATCTGCAAAACCGATGCTCTCGAAGCATGCCTTTAGTTCAGGCATTTTGGCATTCATTGGACTAACACCGCGTAAGAATGCTACGTAGCGTGGCATAACTGCTCCTGACCATGCGATCACGCATGCGTAAAACCGTTGGCTGGCGACGTCCAAGCGAGACGCGAGTGCTGCTCCAGGACCGCATCAAACGCGTCGTTTACTTGCGATGGCAGTGGTGAACTCCGTCGACGCGACATATCGATATGAACGGTAATTATTTCCGAGGTCGCGGCAAGCGTCTGCGAATCCTCCTTTACCAAGAAAGTTTGAAAATGGAGTCGCTTGTCCGACCGTCCCAACGCTCGCGTCCGGACCGATACCGTTTCTCCTTCACGCACCTCGGCGATGTACAGGATATGCTGCTCTAGAACAAAACTACCCGTATCGTTTGCTTGGAAGTATTCCTGCGTCAAACCAATGGTTTGAAAGAACCCCAAAACAGACCGGCTGAACAAATGGGTGTACCACATCACATTCATGTGCCCCATGAAATCAATCCAGTCGGCGGGGACAATGGATGTGGCAGCTATCGATAGGTCGTTCAGCTCAAGATAAGTAGGAACACGCACGCAGTTGCTTTCCAGTGGGTCTGGCTATTCTTTCCAAAGTTGCGCCGCAGTAACCCAAAGTGCTTGCACAACGAACGACCGGAGCTGCGTAGCCCCGGTCGGAGAAACGAATGGCCAAGTGTCCCAAAACCGCAGAACACCTTTGCCAAACTCTTTCTTGTGGGACTCGAAACTAAGTTTTAATCGCCCACCCTCAAAAAAACAATTGCCGACTCGCTAAGCAACTTGCTTGAGGAACCCCTCGAGCATCTTCGCTCGTACAGGATTTTGCAGTTTCGCAACCGCCTTGGCCTCGATCTGACGCACCCGTTCGCGAGTCACTTTGAAGATGCGTCCTACCTCTTCCAGGGTATACGAAAAACCGTCGGTCAAACCGTATCGAAGGCGAATAATCTCTCGTTCCCGGTAAGTCAACGTTTGCAATAGCGAGTCGATCCGGTCTCGAAGCACTCCGTTGCTCGCGTTGCGGACAGGACTATCGCTCGATGGGTCCTCGATGAACTCACCGAACGCATTGTCCTCTCCTTCTCCCACGGGTCGATCCAAGCTGATCGGGCTGCGACCGATGTCGAGAACGCGTTGCACTTCCTCAATGGTCATTTCTGCGACTTCAGCAATTTCGTACATGCTCGGTTCACGACGAAAATCTTGAGTCAGTTTCTTTTGAATGTTTCGCAGTTTGCTCAGTACATCGATCATGTGCACCGGAATTCGAATCGTTCTCGCTTGATCCGCGATCGCCCTGGTAATGGCTTGGCGAATCCACCATGTTGCGTACGTCGAAAACTTGAATCCCCGGCGGTACTCGTACTTGTCCACCGCGCGCATCAAACCCGTATTGCCTTCTTGGATCAAGTCCAAGAAGCTCAGCCCGCGATTGCGGTACTTTTTCGCGATCGAAACGACGAGCCGCAGGTTGCCGCTCGAAAGCTGACGCTTGACGGTTTCGTATTCTTTGAAATTCTTTTTGAACTCGTCCACTCGGCTGCGGAGGGAACGGGGGCTTTCCTGTGTCGTCATGATCAAGTGACGAAGCTCGGCGGCACAGCGATTGAGTTCTGAGGACGACGAGCCATTCTCCCGCAGGTAGCTTATTCGATTCTGCAAGTAGTCCATACGTTGCGAGAACTGCTCCAACTGCTTCATCAATGGAATCACGCGACGCGAGCGAAGCGACAGCTCCTCTACCAAGACCAACGATTTCAGTCGGCGGCGTTGGTAGTTTTGTCGCGTTCGAGCCTTCTCATTTTCGGGAGTGCTCTTGCGCACAACGCGCTGGAACTCGCGTCGATTCTCCTCGATGAGCATGTCCAGCGTTTGAAGATTGTGGGGCATCCGTGCACTGACTTGCTCTTTGGTGAGCCGTTCGGTCAAAGACACCTTGATCGTGCGATCGAATGGCAAAATGCCCGCAGCGACTTTGCGCAAGATCTCGACAGTCTGCCTCAATGCGAAGTCGTTACCGAGGACCGCTCGGCGAAATTTACGGCGTGTGATCTCAATCTTCTTTGCTAACGAAATCTCTTGCTCGCGGGTAAGCAATGGAATCTCGCACATTTGGCTCAAGTACAACCGGATGGGATCGTTGGTCAGCTTTGGCACTTCATGCGGCGCCGCTGCCATGTTCTCTTCTCCGTTGAAAACGCGAAGCCGTTTTCGAGCATCGATCTCGACTTCGGTCTCGTCGACGATGTTCACTCCAGCACGCTCCAAAGCAACCAACAGATGATCAAGCTTTTCCGCTGTGTTGGCTTCATCTGGGAGATATTCGTTCACTTGATCGTAAGTCAAATAGCCTTGCTGGCGACCGATCAAAACCAATTTTTCCAGATCGTTAAATTGCGTTTCCACGAGATCAACTCCTTTTGACAGTGGGACTCTGTTGTTACCGGCCATTCATCCGATGAACAGCCGTTGGGTCAACAACATGAACTCTTTTGTAGCCGAATAAATCGACGTTGTATTGATTCGAACACGCGAACGTGCTATTCACTCCGGCGGTGGAGCCAAGCCATGCTTGAGTCGCGCTTGACGCACGATTTCATTCAGCAAACTCAGCGACGATTCCTCATCCATTTGTTTGCGTTCAACAGATTGAATTTGGAGACGCATGTGTACTCGATCGTCATGACCGTTCAAGCGTTCGCAAAGGGAATGCAATCTTTCGTCCGCAGTCATCGTCGTCAATGGAAGCTTGCGAGCAGCGTGATCCTCGATACTTACGAGCACACTCTTCAGTCCCGAATCTTCCGTCGCCGACATGACACTCTCAAAGTCTAACGCATGCCCCTCAAGTTCCAAGTCCAAAAACAACTGAAAAAGTTTATTTGCAGTAACTGTATTCAAGTTCGCGATAGGGAAACGTTCGATCGCAATCGGAGCTAGCTCAGGATGCATCACCATGATCTCAAATAGCTCGCATTCGACCGGCGTCAAATCTCCATACCGATACGCTTTTTCCTCAGGTGCATCTATGTGTTCTGCGGGCAAACGGGAGTTCTCGCCATTTGCGAAGGAAGGACCGCGGACGTTTGCTGACGGCGAAGGAACGCGTTGAAATCGTTGGCGTTGGTCATCCCGCTCAATGGACTTTTTCCGCATCGACTCGAGCCTGACGCGGATCTCCGATTGCTCGATCCCGAATTGCCGTGCCAAGCGGGCGATGAGCTGGTTCTGACGCAGTCGCATGGCTTCGTTTGCCAACAACGACGAATGCGAGACCCTGGACATCGTAGACAGCACTTCTTCCAATGCATTGTTGGCTCGATGCGTGTCAAGAAGCGGATCGAACCCTCGGCATACCTGCTGTAGTTTGTACTC
>JANODW010000608.1:0-9740 GCA_031412875.1 Pirellula sp.
AATCAAAAGAGAATACTGCAGCGCAGTGCTGGTACTCAGCAGTTAGCCGCGATCGCTCACTTTAGCAACGGAGAGAAACGGGACGTGACTGGGCTCGTCGCGTTTGAAACGACCAATACAGAGATCGCGTCGGTCGACCCAACTGGCTTGGTGACGCCACACCAACGAGGCGAAGCCGTTATCCTCGTTCGTTACCTGGAGCACATCGAATCGATTCCCTTGATGTTCGTGGACGACGTCCCCGGCTTTGAATGGAACGAACCGAAGAGCAACAATTACATCGATGCGCTTGTGTATGGAAAACTCAAGCAGCTTCAATACCTTCCGGCATCGACATGTAGCGACGCGACTTTTTTTCGTCGTGTTACTTTGGACGTCATCGGAGTTCTACCCACCCTTTCCGAGACCAATGCATTCTTAGCAGATACCGATGCCGACAAGCGTTCGAAGCTGATCGACAGGCTTCTTGAGCGGGACGAGTACCCGAAGTTTTGGGCGCTCAAGTGGGGCGATTTGCTAAAAATGACGAGCAAAACGATGGGGATCGATGGGGTCTACAAATACCATCGTTGGGTGGAGGGAGCAATCCGTGCAAATATGCCGTACGATCAATTTGCAAAGGAATTGTTGTCTGCATCTGGAAGCACGCTGGCCAACCCTGCCGCCAATTTTTTCCGCACTTCTGCCGATATGAATGAATGCGTCGAGACGGTTTCGCAAGTGTTCCTGGGCGCTCGGTTGCAATGCGCCAAATGCCACAACCATCCGTTTGAACGGTGGACACAGGACAATTACTACGGCTTGGGCGCCTTCTTCCAGCGGGTGCAGCGCAAGAGCACGACCCGGCCGGGCGAAACGTTTGTGTGGACCGCCTCGTCGGGGGAGGTAACCCAGCCTCGTACCGGGCAAATAGCAAAACCATGGCTTCCTCAAGTTGGGAGCTTGGAGGTTGCAGCCAACGACGACCGGCGTTCGGTCTTTGTCTCTTGGTTAATCGACTCCAAAAATCCTTTCTTCGCAAAAATCGAAGCGAACCGGATCTGGAGCCAATTTTTCTCGCGAGGGATCGTCGATCCTATCGATGACTTTCGCGACTCGAACCCTCCCTCGAACGAATCGTTGCTAGATGCGTTATCCAAAGATTTTGTGGAAAGCGGTTTTGATCGCAAGCACTTGATTCGAAGGATTCTCAACAGCGCCACGTACCAAGCGAGCAGCGAGACAACCCAATGGAACGAACAAGACAAATGGTACTTTTCGCACCAATCGCGGAGGATGCTGAGCGCGGAACAACTTCTGGACGCGATCAATCATGTCGTCGGCTTAAACCAAACCTTTGTGGGCCTGCCAGCAGAGACCAAGGCAACACAGTTGCCCGCTCCGGATGTTGCAAAGAGCGCTTTTCTCAAAGCCTTGGGCCAGCCAGAACGAAGCACGGTTTGCGCATGCGAACGCGTCGAAGAGTCTAGTTTGGGTATGGCGATCGAGCTGTTTAATGGTCCCCTTATCTATGAGAAGCTTCGCGACCCCAACACGCGATTTCGCAAATCGCATGCGGCCGGCAGCCCGCCTCGAGAAGTCATTCTGGAATTGTACCTCTGTGCATATAGCAGGCCTCCGACGGACTCAGAAATGGAAGCATCGCTTCAACATTGCCAATCTCGAACCGACCTCACTGAGGGGTTTGAAGACCTTTGTTGGGTTCTGCTGAATAGCGACGAGTTCTTATTTCAGCATTGAGTTTTCGCGGCATCCTTTCGTTCTCACAGGAGATGACTTCCACGTGTTTCGAGCAATTGATTTGGCCATGGTCCTTGCTGTCAGTTTATTGCCGTGGGCCGATGCTGCTATCGATGAGCAGCCTGTCAGTTTTCGAAAAGACGTCGCGAATATCTTGCTCGAAAACTGCGTCGCATGCCACGGTCCCAAGAAGGCTGAAGGGGGCTATCGGATCGACACGTTCGAAGCATTGCAAAAGCCAGGCGATACGGGCGCGTTGCCGATCGCATCGGACCCGAAGGCCTCCAGCGAATTGCTGCGGCGGATCACGTCCGTCGACCTGACAGAGAGGATGCCGGCGGATGCTGAACCATTGATCCCAGCTCAGATTGCGACCGTGAAGCGATGGATTTCAGAAGGGGCCAAATTTGATGGAGATAACCCTGGCATGCCGTTGAGTAGGGTGATTCCTCCGAAGGCATACGCAGATCCGCCGCCGACGTATCCAATGCCCATCCCGATCAGCGCGATGGCTTTCTCGCCCGATGGATCGCTGTTGCTGGTCGGTGGGTACCACGAGATCACCGTATGGCTCACGGCCGATGGAACCCTTTCCAAACGGATCAAAAATATAGGGGAACGCGTTCAAGCGATTGTCTATCTATCGGATCAAAAAACGATTGCGGTCGCTTGCGGTGAACCGGGTCGCAATGGCGAAGTGCGTTTGGTCGACGTGGAATCCGGGCAGGTGAAAGGAGTAGTGGGTCGGACGAGCGACTTGGTATTCGATATCGCCGTGCGACCGAGGCCTCAGGTTGCTCAGTCTGAAAAACCCATTGTCCAAACAGCCGATGAGATTGCGATCGCTTCGGCAGACGGAATCATCCGCATTGTCAATACTGAAACGCTTGCAGAAACAAAGGCGATCGCCAATCACTCCGATTGGGTTACTGCGGTGGCTTGGAGCGACGATGGCGGCCGACTTGCATCTGCGAGTCGCGACAAGTCCGCGAAGGTATTCGATGCAATGAGCGGGGAGTTGTTGGCCAGCTATCTAGGGCATGCGGCGGCGGTTCGCGGGATCGCCTTCTTGCCCGATGGCAAGCAACTGGTTACGACGGGTACGGACAAAAAGATGCACCGGTGGGAATTAGAAGGGGCCAAAAAGGTAACCGAAGTCCCCACAGGCGGCGAAGCCACAAAAATGGTTAGGGGCGACCAATTTGTGTTAGTTCCAAGCGCGGACCGTCTGTTGAGGCTGGTCCATTTCAGCGACAATCGAGTTACTTTTGCATTGGGCGGCTATCAAGATTGGGTCGTATCGACGGCCTACCACGCCGGCACGAATCGCGCGGCTGGCGGAGCATTGAACGGCGAAGTTCGATTGTGGAACGCTACCGACGGGACGCTCGTCCGCAACTGGATTGCCAAACCATAAGATTAGAAGGTTTCGAACGCATTGGAATGTGGGAGCAGGGCATGAGATGCTAGACGAAATGAGTTCCGAAGCCATAGAGGCCATCAATCAACGGGCGTACGACCGCATGGCCCGCAGCGGTCATATCTTGGCGAAGACCGTTACCGAAGACGAGCTCCGTCGACCGATGGAAATCTTGGATGGAGCGGGTTGGTTAGGGGGCTCGATTCGCGGTTGGCACGTGCTATGTTTGGCTGCTGCGGGGGGCAGGCACAGTGCGCTCTACCATGCAGCCGGAGCGACCGTAACTGTATTGGACATCAGCGACGGCATGCTCGAATTGGATCGGCGTGTTTCCCAAGAGTTAAAGTTCAACGTGCGACTGATCCAAGGGTCGATGGTGGACATGCCCATGCTTCGCAATTCCGAGTTCGATTTGGTAATTCATCCGGTCAGCACGTGCTATGTGCCTGATGTGTCGCGGGTCTTTGCGGAGGTATCGCGGGTCTTGAAACCCGGTGGACTTTATGTCTCGCAACACAAGCAGCCGATCAATTTGCAAGCTTCGCTAAAATCGCGCTCTGGTAACTACACGATCGAGACGGAGGTTGGTTCCATTGCCAAGCCGGCGAGAGCGGACGAGCCGAGTTCGCTGCGGGAGCCGAGCACCCAAGAATTTGCACATAGCCTCGAATCAATTCTGGGGGGCATTTGCCGCTGCGGAATGGTCATCGAGGAGCTACATGAGCCCAATCACGCCAAACCGAACGCATTGGCCGATACGGCCGGCCATCGCAGCCGATTCGTTCCGCCCTACTTGCGAGTGAAAGCCCGCAAGCGCACCAAGGATTCACGCTCCAACAGCCCATTGGTCTTGATTACCTAGAGGCCGGTTCTCCGGAAGCTCTACGGTTTTGATTGGTTTCGACGAAGGCCAGCGACAATCGCTCCGACCATCGCGTTGCGCTGGGGTAGCCTTTCGGGGCCGACGAAATCGACGACCTTCGTCACCCAGGTTTCGGGCTCGCGAAGGAGATCTCCATAGTCCACCAAAAGCGTCTGAGCGCGTGGGTGGTGTTCAAGCCATCGAAGAGCGCTTTCGCGATGCATTTCCAGCTCTTGTTCGAGCCGTTCGCGACTCCAGTCGGCGCCGACGGTATTCAATCGATCGATCATTTTCGATTGGCTGGCAACCACTTCTGCAATGGTTCGCGTCATGAAAATAATCTTATAGTGATGTTGATAAGGAAGGAAACTGAGCAATGGCGAAACCACTTTGATGGCGTGATTTTCAAGCGACTTCTCATCAAAAAGAGTTGGGTTGTTCGCCAAAGATTTGATCTGTTCCCATTCGAAATAGCCGCGTGGATTGTCCAGGTCTGCTTGTCGCAGGCCATCGGTTTTTGCTGGGAGTCCACCGGCTTCCAACATTTGCATCATCACCGACGTACCGGATCGTGGCAGTCCGGAGACGAGAATGAACTCTTTGCTTGATTCGCGGAACTGAGGGTTTCCGACCGACCGCTTGGATGCGAGGATCCGTTCTCGTTCTTCTTCGTTGGGGAACTCGGGCAAGGCTAGGGGTTCGCATTCGGCGGCAGGATGCGATTCCCGTTTTGGATGGTTGATTTCTTGACGTTTCAAAGATTGTTGCAGGGCGTTGAATCCGTGCCATTCCGCTTTTTCGGGATCGGGCAGCATGGACATGTAGATGATTTGAAGCCAGCGATGCGCCTTGGGAAGGAAGGGTTGGAATTTCAAAGCGGTTTCCAAAGCGACCACTGCCGACCTTGGATCGCCGCCGCGTGCGAGAGCGATCCCAAGATTCAGATGCGCGATGGGTTGTCGATGCAGCAAGGAAACGGCGTGGAGGGCAGTTTCCGCGGCCAATTGATTGTCTCCCTTTCGCACGAGAACGGAAGAAAGGCCTTGAAGCGCTTCTGCGTGGTCTGGATGAATGGAGAGAACTCGATAGAAGATTCGCTCAGCCTCGCGGAGTTTTTGCAAATACAGGAAGCACATGCCAAGCTGCATCAGGATGCCAGGCCCGAGATACGCCAGCTTTTCAATTTCGCACAATTCTGCGTAGCTGGACTCCCGATTCCCTTTGGCAGCCTGGATCTCCGCATGCATCAAACGGATCACGGGATCCGAGGCGCTCTTGAGATCATAGGCGCGAACAATTACTTGCAACGCATTGTCGAGTTGATTCGCGGAAAGAAAGGTGCGTATCAAGTGGATAATAAAGCGCGATTCCCAAGGGGCACGATGGACCAAATCTAAAAAGATGGGGATCGCCTGAACATGCTGTCCCACCGAATTCAAATTGCGACCCAGGTTGTATTTGCTCTCGACATCCGCTAGCGCAGCGTACTCTTCTCGAGAACTCGGTTGCGCATCCACATACCCGAGCGCAACAAACTGCTGCAGCAACGAATCCGACTCCTCCAGATCCAAAGGTGGACTCGATAGATGCCCGCTTTGCAGTCCCTTTTGCCCATGCCGTCCATGCCGGCCATTGCCATCGACAGTCTCCCAGCTTGGAATTGTTTCAACGGTTGGCGGTTCTTCAAAAACATCTCTTAAGACACGGCCATCCATGTCTTGCCCGACCGGCAACCCAAACAGGGTCAAAAGGGTCGGACAAATGTCGACCAGCGTGGCGCTATAGATTCGCTCATCTCTCTTGAGGCCTGGACCGCTTGCTACAAAAATTCCGTACTGGCGATGCCAATGCGCGGGCCCAGCGGGCTCGTTCGGGTTCTCTCGCAATCGCAGTGGCCCCGATTGGAATCCGTGATCGGAACACAATACGATCGTCGCATCTGGGCCTGCCATTTCAACCATTCGGCCCAGCATCAAATCGCTCATGCGGTACACGCTCGGAATGACATGCCTATACATCTCGAAGTCTTCCTCCGAAATCCAAGGCAAGCGGGGAGGATGAAAGCTCATAAACGAATGGCAAAAATGATCGATCGCGGTGAAGTACACGGCCATGAAATCCCACTCGCTTCGTTCCATCACGTGGGTGGCGATGCCTTGCGTGGAAATCATTTCGGCCAAATGGGTTGCTAGGATCGACAGGCGAGGATCGTCGTCCTGGCAAACGTCTTTGCCTTGGGGAACAAAAGGCAATAGCTCGTCCCCGGTCATCTCTTCTGGCAGAACCAAAAACGGGCTCAACTCCGATGCCATGGGCTCCGGATGGACGGAACCGGCCGGCCATTTCCATCCGTTGGGTCCTGGCCTCATTCCGCTGAACATATTTGAAACGATGCATCCATCGACCGGTTCAGCCGGATGGCTTGCCCACCAGTTTACGACGTTCGCACGGTACCCGTTTTGCGACAAGATATTCCAGATTGCCTTGACCGACCGGGACGTGCTTTGAAAAGGACGCGCTCCGCCATGGATCGGATCGGGTTCGATGAAGCCAAGTACGCCGTGCTTATACGCCTGCTTGCCCGTCGCCGCCGTGTTCCAAAGCATGGGCGAAAGGACAGGATGATGCGTTGCTAAATTGCCCATCACCCCATTGTCGATCAAGCGTTCTAAATGAGGAAGTTGGCCCGCATCCAGCAACGGAGTGATATGCTCCCAATCCGCGCCATCCCACCCGATCCAAAGCAATTTTCGTCTGGTCATAACGATAGAAAGGCACCGCGACGAGTGGCTTTATGCATGGGAGACCTTATGCACTGCGAGCCGTGTTCAAACCTTTTTTCTTGCGACGCCAAGCCAAAATGCCAGCAGAGCCCAGCGCAAGCAATGCCAAACTACTCGGTTCGGGAACCGCCGTTATTTGGCCGGCAGTGATCGTTTCCCCGCGATCGGCATAAGCGTAGTCGACGATGGTGAACGCATTCCCGGGTGCACCGTTCATGTTGACACGAATCCATCCGAATTGATCGGTGTTGAACCGAACACCGATGAAACCCACACCCGGTGCGAGAAAATTTTGATTCCCATTCCCATTGCCAGCACCATAAGCCATCGTGCCAACACCGCCGACGCCACCCACAAAGGGCTGATTGTTTACCAGTGCTCCGAAAGTCAGCTTGGAAACATAGCTCGCGGCAGTTGCTCCTGCTCCCACGACCCTTCCTGCAAACTGCGCAGGATTGTTGCGACCATTGAGGTCGCCGGCGAAGGCTAGATTGAGGTCGAGGCTATGTCCAAGTTCGAAGTTCCAGTTGGCTCCGCCGCCCGTGGGAGCAAACGAAAGATTCCTCGCAATAGCGATACCATTCGCGGTGGTATCGGCCACCAGGAAATTAACGGAAGTGTATGTGATCCCTGCTTCCGCAACCTCTGAACTGCCCGCGACCGCCGTGCTTCCGACTATCGCGTAAGAAGCCAACCGCTTAACGTCCATCGAAACAGGTTTGCGTCGAATCTTTGAACTCATGGAAGTGCTCCTCAATTTTTGCTAATGCGATTCTAGATGTTGTGTCATCGGTGTAGTGCGTTGCCGGCGCGTTGCGTCGCCGGCACTCTCAGTATAGCAATACGTGCGCGCGACTGGCTAATTGTGGAGGTCCAAGTTTTGGATTATTTGAGCGAGAGGCTGGATCATGACCACCGTAGGATGGGACCTTTGTCCCGTCCGTTTGTTGTATTATTCGTTTTTTCGTTCGGGACGATGGTCCCAAACTACGGTTGGTCTGTTTCAGCCTGCCGGTCGCCTTAGGGCTTGGCGGTGAGCCAAATCTGGCCTTGGATGCCCTGATCGCTTCGAACTGTGGTTTGCATCATGACCCCGAAAACGCTTTGAATTTGGCTCCACTTTGGGATTTCTGCCGCATTGCAGCCTGGAACGAGGGCCTTTGTCAAGCAGTACGCGGGAAGATCCGTTGACTGAAAGTCTTTGTGCTCCGGCTCGGGAAGCCTTGCCCAACTGCGTTCCAACCACGAACTCAAATCGATGGCTTGTTGCATCGAGAAACTGGTCGGCTTTAACTTTTGCAAATACGACTTCCAGAGGGCTGGCCGTTTTGCATTTGCGCCGTTGGCAGCCCCGCCGCCGAGAAGGCCTTTTAACCACGCGGTATCGGTGGACACGTACAAATACTGACTGTCGATCGCAGCGATGGAAATGGTTTGCGTGTCCCCTTTGTTGATCGCGACGAAAAGGGACTCATCATTGGCGGTGCTCCAAACTTGAAAGGACCCGATCTGCTCGTTCTTGATATCCTTGTCGTTCTCAAAGAGTCGGTTTACCGTGGCGATGGCTTTTTTGGAGTCTGGAATTGCTAATGCCCAAACTTGATTGTGTTGGAATTGGCCTGGTTTCTTTTTGTCGGGGGCCGTTGCCCCGAAGCTGACCATCAAAGGTCCCGCGGGATAGATAAGCTCTTTGCGGAGATCGATTTTTGGACCTTCGGGATCCGTGAGGATGCTATCCACCAAGTCAGCGAAACCTCCGGGTGTCTCTTCGTCAATCACTTGATCCAGCGCGTGTGTGACGCCTTGAAACCATGGCTTCATGTCCAGGTAGGCAATGCCGACTTGGTCCATCGCGTCGGATAGGATTTTGGGGGCTTCGACCATCGGACCGTTTTTGAAACTGAGCATTGCAAGTCCCTTGGAGAAAGGTGCGGCGAGCAATTGGTTGTAAGTGAGCTTCCAAGCGGTTTCGTTTGGGGTCGGTGGCGATAGGGAGCCGCTCAAAGCGAGGATGCCGTCCATTCCAAACAGCTTTGCGGATCGAACCAGCTTGGGTTCTTTCTTGGCATAGCTACTCAGGATCGCCCAGGGGGAAAGCCAAAATCGCGTTTCTCCGTCTCCCCAAGCGGTCATCGAGAAGACGGGTTGGTCGGAGCCGGGTGACGCCGCCGCTTTCATGCTTTTGACAGTCGGCGTTTTGAGCCACTCTTGGACCGCACGGGCGGAGGAAGAAATGCAGGTCCATTGCGAACCGAAAGCGATGCATACCGAACCCGCGGCTTTCGCATCCCCTTTCGATGCAAACAATGGGGTCGGCTCTGTACCTGGCAGCGATTGGAACTGACTCATGCCGCCTTGATTGGCGATCCAACGTTGCACACATGGCTGCTTGTCTGCATTCGGACCAAGTTTCGCGAGGAATACGAATGCCGTTTCGCCATTGCTATCGAGAAATGCAGCAACCGCGCCCGCTTGTTCCATCGAACGCACATCTTGCCACTCTAGCCCCAGCCACGGTTTCGGATGGAGCAAGGAGCCCGTGTTGGTGCCGATTTGTTTTTGCTTGACCGTTTGCCAGATGGGACCGCTCAAATGCTTGCCTACGTTGGAGCTCTCCAGCAGCGTGTAGCTCTTTTGAACGCTCTGCGCGGTGACGACCATCTGTGTGGTGGACGGGAGGACGTCGATCAAGTTCGCTTGGCCAAGAAAATCCGAGGCGCTGGCGACTCCACAAAAAAGCCAAGTGAGCGCAGCCCCTCGCAAGGATTCAATGCGGAGGGTTGCGAAGGACAGTATAGATTTATTCATAAGTTAAGTGCTCGATAGGATTGATCTTTGAAGCGTTCCAAGCGGGTATCCAGGCAGCAAGCGTAACGATTGCCAAGGTACCCAACGCGGAAGCGGCCATCAGTAAAAAATTCCATTCAAATTCTGG
>JANODW010000609.1:0-3015 GCA_031412875.1 Pirellula sp.
CTGCGTTTCACGCGGCGTCGACCGAGATCGCGCCGTAGACGAATCAGGCAATCAAATCGCGGTCTTCGGTCGGATCGGGGCCAGACCGCTTAATAAAGAAGAAGCGACTCGCATGCACCGTCGCAAAGACGGTAGCCTCTATCAAGTGAGCGATGATCCGTTCGATGATCGCACGTTTGTCTTCCCGGAAGCCTTTCGCAAAACCAACTTGCCAGCAAGAGCGGCAGAGAAACGCAGAATCGACGATACCAAATCGAATGCCAGGTAACCGCACGCTTTCAACCTGAGCCGGATACCCGCAAAACACGCATATTTAGCGATCGGGAGGTACATCGCGACCCAGATTCCGCTCAAAAATTGGATTTTTCATGCTTTTTGACTAAGATCGAACCATTAGACAAACGGAACAATCCATTGCACTTAGGTCGTTCGCCGCTATGACACATCGATCCCATCGAACGCATCGATCTCGACCCCAGCTTGGATTAGAAAAGCTCGAGAGCCGGTCCCTGATGGCCGGCATTCCTGGCTTTCACAATACCAGCATGCCATTGGATGTAGACAACGATCTGCGAATCACACCCTTGGATGCATTGGTCGTGATCAATCGGCTCAACAACGGCAATCGAAGCGAGGGCGAGGGTTCAACGAGCGAGCCGATCCTGTTTTGCGATGTCGACGCAGACGGTCTCGTCTCACCATTGGATGTTTTAGCGGTCATCAACCAGCTCAATATCAACATGGCGACCAATCCTGCCGCCCCGGTGTTGCCCGATCCGGAACCGGCTCCCTTTATTTCTGGCCCGATCATTAGCGAGAACGAAGTGACATGCCTTCTCCAGAGGGCATCGATGGCCACTGCAAGTAACGATGCGATCATCGCTATCGTAGATCGATCTGGCCGCATCCTGGGTGTTCGCACCGAGTCGGAGGTGGTGTCGACGTACGCAGGACGCGATAACGACTTGGTGTTTGCAATCGACGGAGCTGTTGCCAAAGCCCGAACCGCGGCTTTCTTTTCCAACGAGGAAGCACCGCTAACGTCGCGAACCATTCGCTTCATCAGCCAATCCACAATTACGCAACGTGAGGTTGAGTCCAATCCCAATATCCTAGATCTGAGTTCCACGACGCGAGGACCGGGCTTCGTCGCACCCATCGGAACCGGCGCTCACTTCCCACCTGTCGTCGCGAACACACCACCGGTGGATCTCTTTGCGATCGAGCATCAGAGTCGCGACAGTGCGAATTATGCAGGTTTCGATGGCATCAAGGGGACGACGGACGATACCAGCAACCTCGCTTGGCGTTTCGATGCGAACCCCACCTTCATCCCCGAGGAGGCGAAATCTTTTCTGAAGACATTCCCAGAGTCGTACGGATTCCAATCGGGAAAGCTTGAGAACGCACAAGGTCGCGGAATTGCAACGCTGCCCGGCGGGATGCCCTTGTACAAAAGACGAATCGATGGATCGTTAGCCCTCGTCGGTGGCGTCGGCGTCTTCTTTCCCGGTCCGAACGGATACGCTTCCTACGAACAGAACTTCGTGCCCGCCTCGGCGCGCGGCGCTGCAGGTCCCCAATCCAACAGCGAACGCTTGAATGCACCCAAGGTGCTTGAGTCCGAATTCATCGCATACTTTACCGCAGGGGGCACTGTTGTTGGTCCAGGTGCCACCCCCGTCACGGAGTTCGAGGGAGCTGCTCCGCAATGTGGCTTTGCGATGCCCAGCGGACGGATCGACCTTGTCGGAATCACGCTTGAAATCTTTGGCCCTACCCCGACGCGAGAAAACCCGGTAATAGGTGCACAGCGGCTTCTGCAAGTCGGCAGATCCCATCGCGGCGGGCATGGAACCGATTCCGGAGTCGATCAACCCATCGTGTCCGGCGGCGTAAAAGCTCAATCGGGTTACAGTGTGCCCGAGGGTTGGTTGATCCGACCGCATGGCTCGTCTGTCGATCCGCAATTCACAGCGGAGGAAGTAGAAAGGATCATCAACAATGGGATTGCAGAAGCGAATTTGACGCGCGCGGCCATCCGGTTGGATGTCAATAACGGGTTCCGTCCTGGTGCTCGCACCAAAATGGTACTAGCGGTTTCTGACTCGGCTGGGGAAGTGCTGGGGCTCTACCGCATGCATGACGCAACGATCTTTTCTGTCGATGTCGCTGTCGCAAAATCAAGAAACACAGCCTACTACGCAAGCAACGCGATTGTCGACGCTGACAGAATCGATCAGGACAATAACGGTTCGGCAGATATTCCGATCGGCACCGCTTTGACGAACAGAACATTTCGCTTCTTGGCGTTGCCTCGGTATCCTTCGGGATCGCCGGAAGGCACTCCCCCGGGCGACTTCAGCATCCTCAGCATGCCTGGAATCCATCCGTTGACTGGCGAGAACACGGGCCCAGCGTTGCCCGCATCGGTGTACGCCTCGACAACTGCAACGGTGCTATCGTTCGACTCTTTCAACGCATCGCGAAACTTCCGTGACCCGAGGAATATCAAACGACAAAACGGCATCGTATTCTTTCCAGGAAGCTCTGCGTTGTACGATTCCGAATCAGGGACCAAGCGCCTCGTGGGCGGGCTTGGCATAAGCGGTGATGGTGTGGACCAAGACGACGTGGTCACGGTAGCAGCGCAACGCGGCTTTGAATCGCCCGATGCCTTGCGGGCCGATCAATTCTTTGTGGGAGGCGTGCGATTGCCTTACCAAAACTTTAACCGCAACCCACGCGGTTGACGAGCTAGCGATTCTCGGCGCGCCCATTGAGGCGAGCGGCACGATCATTACTACCGTAGGATGTGACCTTTGTCCCGTCCGTTTGTTCGTTCGGGACAATGGTCCCAAACTAAGGCCTGTACCCACTATGGGCTTAAAGGCTCCCTTTACTTCTTCGCTATGGCGATCGCTTGGAGTTCCTTGCCGGTCATTCGAAAGGCTGCATCATGCGGGCAGGAATAGACGCAGCGGGGTGTGCCACCGATGCTTTTGCACTGATCGC
>JANODW010000610.1:0-3164 GCA_031412875.1 Pirellula sp.
GCTCTTGGCGAGAGCGACCTACGGAACGACCTACGGAGCGACCGACTTGGGCGATTCTACGCTCGTAGGGCGACTTGCTCTTTCATGAACTTGAGCCCTTCCTCGGCCAGTTTGAGCTCGGTATCGAACATGCGTCGCCAGATTTTCGTGGCGGCAGCAAGCTCGGGAAGCGCAAGCCCAAAGGCTTCAATCACCAGCCATCCGTCATAGCCGATCGAGCGAAGGGCGTCGAAGTTTTCTTTCCAGCGAATGTTTCCCTTGCCCGGAGTGCTTCGGTCGTTCTCGCTGATGTGAACGTGGCACAGCATGTCCTTGATATCGTGAATGGCTTTTGCGACGTTCTTTTCTTCGATGTTGCTATGAAAAGTGTCGTACATCATTCGGCAATTCGGATGGCCTACTTGCCGGCAAAACTCAGCCGCGTCCGATTGCGCATTGAGGAAATAGACCTCGAAGCGATTCAGCGGTTCGACCCCGAGCATGACGTTTACTTTACCTGCGTACTCGGCTGTCTCTCGCATGCTGTCGATTCCCCATTTCCATTCGTCGGCCGTTCGTCCTGCGCCCGTGAAGTGGCCAAGAGCGGAGTGATAGGGACCAACAATGGTTTGTACCCCAGCCGCCGCACAGCAGTCCAGCGTTTGTTTGTTAAGCTCGACACCTTTCTTTCGTACCGATGCATCGGGACTGATCGGATTGTCATCGGGAGTACGGACCGTCACTCCAGTGCGTTCTAGTCCCATCGCATCGAGCCGCTTGCCCCATGCGGCGTAGTCAAGACCCAAGTTGAAGATGGGGATCTCCACTCCGTCGAAACCCAACTCCTTGATCTTTTCGAGCGTGGGCAACAGTCCATCGTTGAGTTCGCCCGACCATAACAGTAGATTCATGCCGTATTTCATCGTGGACTCCGTAATGTGGTAATGAGAGAGGATTGATCGGGAGGAGGGACTATGCAGTTCAGACTTTCGAAAGCGCTGCCTCGATGCGTTTCATGACTTTGTGTTCGCCTTGTGAAACAGCGGCCCAACCGAGCAAGCCGCCGCTGGAGGTTGCAACGGCGTGTATTTCTTGGACCAAAGCTTTTTTAAGTTCCTCAGCATTTGCGGTCGGCAAAGCGGCCACGAGCGCTTTCGCGTAAGCTTCCCATGCGTTGAACATTTCAGGCGAAGGTTGCGTTTCTAGCCATTTTTCGAGCAGTTGTCCCGCGGGGCATTGCTTTGGAAAATGGGTCGACGAAAGGGTCGTGATGGTGGTGCGTTCTGCGTCCTCAAGCACCCCGTCGCCCCATGCCACCGCAACCAGCGGAAAAATACGCATGGCGGAAAAAGTTTGGGGAGTGACTCCGAGCTTGTGAACCGCCTCGAGGATCTTTGTGTCCGTGACCCCGCTGATGCGTGCAAATTCGGCAACGGCGTTTTCCTGCTCTTGGCGTGATTTCAGTTCTGCTAATAGTTTGGCGTCGAGGTCCGCGAAGAATTGGTTTTCGAGAGCGGAGCCGCGGTCATGCAAAGAATCTTGATTGGACATCGTTTCGCCTATCCTGAAATGGGCAATTAAGGAAAAATAGGGGTGAGGAAACAAAGGATAGCGGGGTCGCCTAAACCTTAACACCCCCGACCCTTGGGTTCTGTTGCATCCTTTCGAAAACTTCCAGACACACACACACCCCTCAGATCATTTTTATGTCTTCGGAAACCAACAAGCCCCGCAATATGTTCCAAAAGATTTGGGACAACCATAACGTTCTCAGCGAAGCGGGCAAGCAGACGATGCTTTACGTGGATCTTCATTTGGTCCACGAGGTGACAAGCGCCCAGGCCTTCGAAGGACTTCGTTTGGCAAACCGGACAGTGCGCCGCCCCGAATTAACCATTGCGACTCCGGACCATAACGTTCCGACCAGCGACCGGATGTTGCCTATCGCCGATCCGATCGCCCGCCAACAGGTCGACAAGCTCCGTGAAAACTGCAAGGAGTTTGGTGTTCGACTCTACGATCTAAACGATATCCATCAAGGGATCGTGCACATCATCGGGCCGGAACTGGGCTACACGCAGCCGGGCATGACGATCGTTTGCGGAGACTCTCACACGGCCACCCACGGTGCCTTTGGAGCGTTGGCCTTTGGGATTGGAACGAGCGAAGTGGAGCATGTTCTTGCGACCCAAACGCTGCTTCAGTACTTGCCGAAGACTTATGAACTGAGAGTCGACGGGCAACTCGCACCCGGGGTGACTGCCAAAGACTTGATCTTGTATTTGATCGGCAAATTGACCACTTCGGGCGGTACTGGATACGTGCTGGAATATACGGGCGAGGTGATCCGCAAGCTGAGTATGGAAGAACGGATGACCGTGTGCAACATGTCTATCGAAGCAGGCGCGAGGGCCGGCATGATCGCGCCCGACCAAACGACTTTCGACTATCTCCGAGGACGCCCATTTGCTCCCAAGGATTTCGCAAAGGCGGAGTCGATGTGGCGACAATTGCCGTCGGATCCCGGTGCCTCCTACGATCGCGTCAGTGTCTATCGAGGTCAAGACATCGAACCGCAGGTTACCTGGGGAACCAACCCGGGCCAAGTGGCATCGATCAATTCGCCTGTCCCCAACCCCAACGATTTTGCCGATGAGACAGAACGCAAATCGGCCGCCGGATCGTTAGAGTATATGGGTCTCAAGGCCGGAGCGCCGCTGACCACGGTCTCGATCGACCGCGTTTTTATTGGCTCCTGCACCAACGCCCGGATCGAGGACCTGCGAGCCGCCGCAAACGTCGTCAAAGGCTACAAGGTGAGCGACAAAGTCTATGCAATGGTGGTTCCAGGAAGCGGGCAAGTAAAGCGACAGGCGGAGTCGGAGGGACTTGATAAAGTATTCCGAGAAGCAGGCTTTGATTGGCGAGAAGCAGGTTGCAGCATGTGCTTGGCAATGAACCCTGATCGGCTCGAACCAGGCGAACGCTGTGCGTCCACCTCCAATCGCAACTTTGAAGGACGGCAAGGCAAAGGCGGACGAACGCATTTGGTTTCGCCAGCCATGGCGGCGGCTGCCGCAGTATCTGGACACTTTGTCGATATCCGAGAATGGACCTATCGCACAGTTTAATAAAAGCTGTTTAATAAAAGCTGTTTAATAAAAGCTGTTTAGTACAAGCTGTTT
>JANODW010000611.1:0-2730 GCA_031412875.1 Pirellula sp.
ATGTCCTTGAGTGATATCATGGCCAATGGCCCAGCGAGCTTCGAATCGTGATCGCCTCGCGGCAGCCTTGCATCGAATTCAGCATTGAAAGCAACTGTCGTGCTGGTCTGTCGTTTCAATCGACGTCGGATAACGAGCCCTTTCATTTTTGCTGCGAATGCGGCGTAATTGGTCGGCTTATATACAACGTCATCCACGCCTCTAAGCATCAGGTCCTTGGTTATGCGTGGTTCGTCAACGTGGGAGTGGGCAACGATGACCGGCATACTCTCTATTTCGCCGGCCAACAATTCCGTAACCAATGCATGCCCATGTTTATTAGGCATGCACAAATCGGTAACCACCAAATCAAATTTGGTGTGTTTTGCTTTCTCTATTGCGTCGACTCCATCCGTGGCGGGAATGCATTCGAATTCTTCGTTGCTTAGTGCCCAAATTACAGTACGTCGAGCAATCGGTTCATCATCGACAACAAGGGCTCTATAGGGCGTGTCAGACATTTCATGCTCCAGTTTATGAAAGCGAGAACGATTGCGTAGGTGCGATAGCAACGGGGTTCATGTAGTTGATCATGCCCAAGTCAATGGGACCCGCCGTTGGTTTGTACATCTTCTCTTCACAATGGTTGTATTGTGTGCGAATCATTAGAAACTTGGTCTCTGCATCAAGGAACGCGTCAACGATGTCTGGATCGAAATGGCTTCCGCTTTCACTTGTGATGACAGACCGAGCTTCCTCGTGACTCATTGCCTCTTTGTAAACGCGCTTGGATGTCAAGGCGTCATAGGCATCGGCTACAGCCACGATTCGGCCGCAGAGGGGTATCTGTTCATTGACTAGCCCAAACGGATAACCACTGCCGTCATACCATTCATGATGCGTCAGAGCTATATCCTTAGCCATGCGCAAAAATTTCGCATTGGGAAACTCCCTCAATGCAGCGTCGAGAGTTTCCGCACCCTTAACCGCGTGCGTTTTCATCACCTCAAACTCTGCGGGCGTCAATTTTCCAGGTTTCAAAAGGATCGCATCTGGAATCGCGACTTTGCCAATGTCATGAAGTGGGCTCGTTTTATAGATTAACTGCAAGAATTCAGCATCTATCGTCTCTCGAAATTTTGGAGCTGTTTGAAGCTGTGTCGCAAGCTCACGACAGTATTTACGTACACGTTCTAGATGAGCGCCCGTTTCGGGGTCTCGCGATTCGGCCAATTTAGCAAGTGCAAAGATCGTTAACTGGCTAGTTTCGAGTTCTACGATACGACGGCCGACGTTCACTCGGCCCTGCAACTCGCATGGATTGAACGGCTTGGCAATATAGTCATCGACTCCGGTCTCAAACCCATTAATCGTATCAATCATCCGATCTCGGGACGTCACCATAATGAAATAGACGTATCGATTTAGGTCGGCTTTCCGAATTGCACGGCAAAGCTCGATACCGTCCATTCGGGGCATATGCCAATCTGAGACCACCAACTGGTGAGAGTTCGCTAACAGAAGAGTCAAGGCTTCCTCCCCATCCCGAGCTGTCGTAACTCGATAACCCGCTTTTCGCAAAGTATGCTCGACGGTACGACGTGAAATCGCTTCATCCTCAACAACTAAAACGTCCATTTTTGTTCCCCCGAACTTGTTGTGAATGTACTGATTAAGTCGTCTCCGACTGGGTTTTTTGACGAATCAGGTGAATTTGATCAAGGCATCTTGCCATTTCTTGCCTGATGTCCCCGACAAGCAAATGGATGCTCCCCATGTCGGACATTTTTCCGGCCGATTCGATTTTCGCAGTCAACATTTGCAACGTCTCCGCGCCGATGATTCCCGCTGCCCCTTTTAATGAGTGGGCCGCTTCGACAATTGACTCATAATCTGCCGCGGTCGCATGATTGGCGATAGACTCAACGTGCGCCAAGCCGCTAGCTTCCAACTCGTCCAGCAGCGTTAGAGCGAATGTCACACTGCCAAGGCAGTTTCGGAATAGCACGTCTGAACGGATTGCCATACCTTCATAGGGGCGATCAGTCGCTGGTTCGTTCGGTAAAAATGGGTTCATTTTTCACTGGCTATTTCATCTGCAAAATCGGGCGCATTGTGACCGCCAAACTATTGATTAGAAAAAGAACCAAGGAATTATTTATTACCCATTCTCGACTAGTTTGCACACCTAAGGTGTGCAAACCACAGTTTATGCCTGTTGTAGTGACGATGAATCAACGGCTACGATTCGATCGATATGCTGGCAGTTCCGCGTAGGTATATTTGAAGAATATTTAACAATTGCTCGGTTTGAACCGGCTTACTGAGGTACTCATCCATACCAGAACTTAAGCAACGTACACGGTCCCCTTTAAGAGCGTTAGCAGTCAAAGCTATGATCGGAATCTTACAGCTTACTTTCGCTGTCGCTTCACGTTTGCGGATTTCACGTGCGGCGGTGAAACCGTCCATTTCTGGCATCTGGCAATCCATCAGTATTAGGTCGTAGCGGTCTGAATTCCATGCCGCAACAGCCTCATCACCATTCGTAACAAGGACGTAAGTGCAGCCAAAGTGCTTCAGAAGTTCCCTGAGGTAGAGCTGATTGATAGGATTATCTTCGGCTACTAGGATGTGTCCAGAAAGGGTACTCACGTGAGACAATGGCTTGTGATGGGACGCCACATCTATAGGTGCATGGACGGCCGACAATCCTGTCTCCTTTGACGCAGGTTTAATGACGTCTAAGGG
>JANODW010000612.1:0-2084 GCA_031412875.1 Pirellula sp.
TTGGGAAAACTTCGGTCCAGGAAGCGTTGCACTTACGAAAATCGATCGCAGTAGCGACCCCGTCTTTTTCTTGGATCACCACCCCCGCAAGCGATCGCAACTCCGCAAGGCTGCGGGAATCCGTAGTCTGTGCGGTGGCAAACTGGCTCAGGTGAATTCCTACGGCACAAGCAAGCAGCATCGAAAGGAAAATACGCATGATCACTATTTAAAAAAGGGGTTTTTGAGAGAGTTAGTGCGTTCTGGTCACTTGAGCGGGCGGCAGGCTCAAACCTACCAGCCGTAGTTTGGGACTATCGTCCCGAATTAATCAACGGACGGGACAATGGTTCCATCCTACGGTAGTAATGGTCCCCCCGCTCGCCTTACTATCATAGCTCAACTGTCCCAAGGGCGAAGCCGTCGGAATGCTGGCTAAAGGGTACGTTGTGCCGGTGGGATGTGACAACGGGTAGGATGGTCAATGCGAGGAAAGAAACTTACAGTCGGTTCTAGAAGGGATTCGATACACTAGCTAACCGAGCCAAGTGGGCAGGCAATCCTATATTGCGCGCTAGCTTTTGCGAAACAACCATTCCGTTGGAGGTAGTTTTATGAGCCGATCATTTGTCTTTTTTGTCGTACCACTCGCCTTGGTCGCCGGGATTTTTTCGCAGGGTGCCATCGCTCAGCAAAAAGGGGGAGCGGTTGCACTGCATGTGGCTCATGCCACGCATGGTCCCCACGGGGGGGAGCTATTGGAAATTGGAAAAGAGGAATTCCATGCGGAAATAGTGATCGACGAGGTCAAGAAGCAGTTGGTGGTGTATTTGTTGGAGGCCGATGCGAAAACGAGTTTGGCTATCGAAGAACCTCATTTAATGGTCAACTTAGTGTTGGCGGGCAAGCCGATGCAGATCAAGCTCAAGGCGATTCCGCAGCAGTCGGACGCCGTCGGTCAAGCGTCATGCTTTGGGGCGGTGAGTGTGGAACTCGTTGATGCGCTGCATTCCGCGAAAGCGGACCCGAAACTCGCGACGCGCATTCGCAAAAAAGCATACGTCACCAAGATCGTTCATAAGCACGATCATGCCGGGCACAACCATGCCCAGCAGCCTGTGGCGTCCCCGGCCAAGCGTCGATAATAATACGGTTCCAAGAAGGGTGGAATGGGTCAAGCGTTGCCAATGAAAAATCGAAAGTTGTTTGGAGTTTCGTTGGCGATTTTGATCGGCTTGGGCTTGTATGTCGCCGGTTGGTTTCATGGAACGTATTACGAGTTACCCTGGCCATTGCGGAGCATGGTTGTCTACTCGGAATCGGCGATCGACCCTCACGGTACCGCGAGGGACGTGCACGAACATGGGACCGAAACACACGATGCGCACTCGCACGACGATCATTCGCCGGCAGGAAGTGAAGCGGGAGAGTTTCTAGACTTATCCGAAGTAGCCAAGAAGAATCTCGGACTCTCGGAAGAGTTTTTGAAGCCGATCGAACTCCGATCTTTTCAACAGACAATATCGGTTCCGGCGATCGTGGTGGATCGGCCGGGCCGAACGCGGTTGCCTATCAGCGCCACGATGAATGGGATTGTCACCCATATTCACGCCGTTTCAGGCGAAGCGGTTGAACCGGGCGATCTCATCCTAGAAATGCGTCTCACCCACGAGGACTTGGTCACCGCGCAGAAGGAGTATTTGCAGTCCTTGGGCGATCGAGATATTGAGCTCAAGGAGATTGCGCGTATCGAAGGAGCGGCGAACGCAGGAGCGATTTCAAACAAGACGCTTTTGGATCGTCAATACAATCGAGACAAATTGGATTCGCTCATCCGTTCTCAAAAAGAATCATTACGTTTGCATGGGTTGAGCGATTCTCAAGTCGAAAGGATTGCGACCGAAAGACGGCTATTGGCGGAAATGAAGGTGTTCGCGCCGGGTCCCGATGAGCACTCGGAAGACGAACGCAATGGTCACGGCGATGCGCATGGCAGCCATGAGCTTGCCCGAACGCAACCTTCGCAAAAAGACTCTGAAATCAAGCAAGCTACGGCGTTGCAAGCTACGGCGTTGCAAGCTACGGCGTTGCAAGCTACGGCGTTG
>JANODW010000613.1:0-3563 GCA_031412875.1 Pirellula sp.
CTCGGTTGGTGCCGCACACCACCACTTGCTTTTTGCCGTCATGATCAATGTCAATGGGCGAACTCCAGGAAGTGTCTTCATTGCGATCCCTCCGCCATAATTCGGAACCGTCTGTTTTGTCGAGTGCAACCAAAAACGACTTTTCCTCGTGGTCCCAATTGACGATGAGTGCATTGCCCGCGAGGGTCGGCGAAGCACCTTCGCCATGCCCATGCTTCGAGTGCATTTGTCCCAAGTTCTTTCGCCATACGACCCCACCGTCGAAATCCAAACAATAGAGACCGTGCGAACCGAAATGAGCATAAACATGCTCCGTATCCACCACGGGAGAGGCAGATGCAAGGCTGGCTGTGTTGTGCCCCGCTTCCCGTGGTAACGCTTCATGAACGATCGTGTTCCATCGAACGGAACCCGATGGGAGGTCCAAGCAAGTCACGACAAATTGAAATTTGCTATCGACCGGTAGATTGTCGTGTTCTCCAGGTCGGCCACTCATCTTCGGAGGGAGCTTTGGACCAAAGGGAATTGCGGACGTCAGGAAAATGCGATTACCCACCACAACAGGGGTGCTATGCCCCCTGCCTGGAATTGCAGTACGCCAACGTATGTTTTTCTCTGCGCTCCATTCGAGTGGCGGTTTGGCTTGCGTGGAAACGCCATTAGAATGCGGTCCTCGCCATTCAGGCCAAGTTAACGACTCGTCTGCAACCGCAAACGCATGCCCGAACGTCCCCAGAATGATGCCGGTCCATAAGGCGATCGCGCGACTTAAAAAAATATGGTCTGCCATCGCACACCCCCCCATTGTTTGACACACATCAACACATTTTAAAAAAATTAAAACGTCAAATCTTCACCCTGCGAGCATGTACTGAGTTTCATCAGGTTAGGTTCACCCGTTCTTCTATTCACCAGCGCCCGAGTTCTCACGTTCCCGAGACATTGCTGAATAGTTAAACGATTGACGAAGCGACATTTTTTCCTATCATCTGAATATCATTGGTCGGTATTCTGATCGAGTTTAACACTGCCATCAGTTTTAGCTGTACTACGATTTCTGGGTTGATTCCAATCAGCACCCGATGTCATCGCGGGAGCGGCCGATTCAGTTGCAAATCTATAAATGGGGCTCGTTAAAAATTTCAAGAAAGTCTGTGGTTTTGGCTTGAGCGGATTACTGTTAGCAAGTGATTACAACCTCATGCCTTGAAGCCTCCCGCGAATGAATCCTTTGAACATTTCGTAAAGGAATTAATTGAATGGTTGATTTAGAACGTGTTGTAACATTGGATGAATTAATGGACCGGGTCCCAGAACAGCTTGTTCGGGATGCTGAAAGTCGCCGAGAAGAAGAATCTAAGATTGTTGGAGTAGGAAGAATGACAAAAGAACTGAGCAAAGCGAAAAGAATTCGAGAGTATTTAGACAATAACCCGGGAGCGAGGAATAAGGACGCAGTGGAAGCGTTGGGCGAATATGGGGTAACGTCGGCTGATGTTGCCAACGTCAAGAGTCACCAGAAAAGATCTCAGGACTCAACTAAGAAACCTTCCGGTCCGACCCGTACCAAGCCCGCCGCAGAATCGGCCCCATCAACGGCTCTTTCGACCAATGGTCCAACCATCAATTGGAAAGAACTAGAGGCAGGCGTAGCCTTCGTAAAAGCAGCAGGATCTGTTCAGCGAGCTCAACATTTGCTTATAATCATCGATCAGATCAAAGACTGCTAGTTCTCAGACGCGACAGGGAAGTTTTGAAAATGACGACCGCTAGGATGATGGCCGGGATACCGACGCTCAATGCAGGGCTCTATCGACGCATCCGATTCTTGGTCGGGGACCCTGTTGCATGGATCGAACTCGATCATGGAGATGGATCGAAACAGTCCACGCTAATCCTCCGCGATATCGAGATGCAACGGGCCAAGGCATCGGCCAAGGCCGATAAAGTAGCCTGCCCCGCGGACTACACGCCCTCGGGTGGACTATCAGGAGATCGCGAAACGGCTACTGCCCAAAGCGCAGCGGAGTTTGCACGTCGGGCTGGCTGCAAGGAAGTAGTCGTCGATCGATCGTTGCCCATGATCTTTGCCGAGATGTTCCAGCGTGCAGGCATCGCAGTGCAATGCGATACCGAATGGGGCTTGATCGAACGCCGGCAAAAAGACGAAACAGAGATCGCTTGCATACGTTATGCCCAACAGCAAACCGAAGCGGTCATGCAGATGGCCTGCAGGACGATCGCTGGAGCACAGCTCGGACCGGGAAATACGCTTCTGCTAGATGGCCTGCCACTCACAAGCGAACGCATGCAATCGATGATCGATGTTTGGTTGCTGGAGCGAGGGTTTTCCAACCCGATGTCCATTGTCGCAGGGGGGCCGATCGGGGCAGACTGTCATGACCACGGACATGGACCGCTGCGTTCGATGGAACCGATCATCGTGGACATTTTCCCCCGCGACAAGAAAACGCTCTACAACGGAGACTGCACCCGAACGGTCGTGCACGGTAAGATTTCCGATGAAATTGCGGCGATGCACGCGGCTGTTGCTCGCGCCAAGGCGGACGCCATGGCGGCGGTGCGGGCTGGAGTCACTGGTCAATCGGTCCACGAAGCGACTTGCCGTTCGATGGAAGCATCCGGTTACCAAATGGGCTTTCCACCCGAAGGGGCCAAGGACCATTTTACTTCGATGACGCATGGGACGGGACATGGGCTGGGGCTGGAGGTTCACGAGCCACCGTTGCTCGCCGTGGGCGGTCCAGAACTCTTGGTGGGCGACGTGGTAACCATCGAACCCGGCCTCTATTGCAAAGCGATCGGCGGCGTTCGTATCGAAGACATGGTAGTGGTCACCAAAGATGGCTGCGTTAATCTCAACTCGCTTCCAGAGGGGTTGGACTGGAACGATGAAACCTAAGGGACCAACGAGACCAATAGATCCGACAGGGCCTAAGGTGATTGCAGAGTAAAGCCCAAGATCGCGAAGGGGTCCTCGACGAGGAACAAACCTGTATTGCCATCTCAAGCCTAAACGACCTTGCTGACAAACTCACCGTCGCTGAGTTTGGTTCGGATCAATTGCTCGCTTCGTACATGCTCAATGCTCATGACGACCTTATCCGTTTCTTCATCGAGGGTGACGGAATAGCCTCGAGCAAGGGTTTTCAGAGGACTGATCGCATCCAGGACCTGGGAGACCCGCTCAAGTTGCTCGGTCCGCGACTGGAGGAGGGCGTCGAGCCTGGTGTCTAATGCCTCGTGCAAATCGTCCAACATTTGCGTCGGCGTTTCAAGAAGCCGTTCAGGCGATTGAAAGACAGGCCGGCTGGCCATGGACTTCCATCGCATCTCGGCTTGGCTCCATCGATTCCATAGCAAGGTATCCAATCTGTGCTGAACCTTGGTGAGCGAATGGTAGACATCGTGGTGGCTGGGGACGATGCGCTCTGCCGCTTCGGACGGAGTAAGGGCACGCACATCGGCAGCAAGATCGCATAGCGTGACGTCGATCTCATGACCTACGGCCGACACGGTTGGCAGAGGGCAAGCGGCGACGG
>JANODW010000614.1:0-2674 GCA_031412875.1 Pirellula sp.
CGAAACTAAACTCGGTTGATCAGCGGGCGTCGAGCGACGGACTCCATTGGTTGTGGGACGCTGTACCGTTGGGGTACACAGATTGGGTACAATGTCCTAACCTTCAGAAAGGAATTGGTATTTCGGTTTCATGGGACGACCTACCATAGGATCGCAACCCATTGATTAGGACGACTGCGATCAGAAGCCAACTCAAACACAATCGCAGTTCTTGGAGCCAAAAATGCAAATCGCACGAATAGCCATCTACTTCTTCGCATTGATTGCTCTCGGCGGCTCGGCACTTGTGATTTCACTTCCATACTTGCACAAGATGGCAGCAAGATCACATGCGGATCGAAACTACCAAAGGCTGGTGAGTGAAGAGAAAACGGAAGTCTACGTCGCATCCCCTGAACTGATTGAGAGGATTGTTATGGACAAACCCTTTGCGGCAACGATCACGAAAGTGCATCTTTCAGGTCCGAACGGAGGCACAATGGATTTCGCCTCACTTCGTGGCTTACCTAACCTTTCGACGTTGGAAGTTACTTATGGTCACCAGATCGAACCCCTATTGCCAATAGTCAATACCATGTTGGCACTGACGGATATGAGGTTTTACTATTGTGGAGCCCCCGAAATAATCCTTCAGTCGATAGACAATGCAAGTCTGACTTCACTCGCCATTCATTCGTACCAACCATTGACCGATGCCGAACAGTTAATCGATGAGACGAAAGATCGATTGCCAAATTGCACGATTAAACTCACCAATGATTGACCAAGAATCACATCAAGATAATCGAGCAATAATCTCGCATGAAAAACTTACTAGTTCAGCTAATCGCATTTTTGTTCGTCGCATTGACGCCTGCTATCAGTTGGGTTGCTGGGCCGTTGTATGTGATGCTCAACTTGATTTTAGCGTTTGCGTCGATCGTGGCCCTTTTGGTTACATCTAGGCAAGTTGATGGACGCCTTGAATTCGAAAGGACCAGTTTTGCGGGACGCCTTTTCCAAATCTGGTACTGGACAAATGTAGCCCTTGCAACGCCATGTGTCGTTTTTGCCTCAGCACTGCTGATTTTTGGGTCGCAGCAGGGCAATCACATCGTCACTCGCCGTGAGACTCGTGAACTGAATAACCTTTCCGGTAGGATGGATGTGTTGTATGGGAGATCAAAAAACGACTCGAATCCAAGGGACGTCAAGATGCTCATCGCATTCATCATGTTCGACGCAAATCGCTCTTACGAAAAGACCTCGTACTCTGGAGGTGATGGCTCCGACGTTTCAGCGACCAACGTCCAGTTGGACGCCAAGAGAGCGAATACATTTGGCTATGGATCTGTTTGGAATCGAACAAGTGATCTACTTGCAATCCAAGATAAAGAGTTTACTCGGACCAAGGGCAATGTTTTTGTGGTGTTGCAGACGGACACCTATCCATATGACATAATTCAACTGCCCGAAATCTGCTATGCAACGAATTCAGAAGATGTGATTCGCTTTGCAAAGGAACAGTGCGAAAAGATCGATGAACAGCGATTGAGGTTCATCCGAATCACGAAGTGAATCGCAACCGAATTGCCTTCACCACTGCTTTGAGGTTTCGATCAATTAGCCAGTGGTAAGCGAATCGCCACCACTGGAGACCTGAGATTTTCATCGTCGTGATCCTGAAGCGATCAAAGCGTCGAAACTCAAACGCGATAGCAATGCCGCCACGTTGCGTTGCTGACGAATCAGGCTGATTCGTCGATTGAACCTGAATGAATAGATTGATTGCATAGTACGGCTTGCACTTGCTGTGATCCCTTCAGGATCAGTTTCATTTCCTTCAAGAAGACCGGTGGTATCGCTTCGCTCGACCACCGGCTAATTGCTTTAACCGCTTCGCGGTATTTCGTGCGATGCCCAATCCGCATTGGTTTGACACGCCGGAGGGAGATTTGCTGCTTGATTTCGCAAGGATCCATTTCATGCCCTTCAAGAAAACCGGTGGTGGCGCTTCGCTTGACCACCGGCTAATTGCTTTAACCGCTTCGCGGTTCTGATGCGACAGCGCAAGTTTTTACATGAGTAAAGGATGGCATTATGCGACGTGACTTTCTGAAGTGGTGTGCATTTGCGGGACTGGAGCTAGCGGGGACAACATGCTTGCCGCGAACAGCGGGCGCCGAGCGGAGTCAGGAGTTACCGGAGTACGAAGGACCCTATTACATTGTCTTCAATGCAGCGGGAGGATGGGACACGACCTATCTGATGGATCCCAAAGGCGTCGGAGGGATCAATCGCTTGTATCAAGAAGGGGACATCATCACTCACGGCGCACACAAGTTTGCACCAACCGCCAAACACAAACAAGGCGGACTGAGCAACGAGGACTTCTTTGCGGAGTTCGGCGACGAGCTGTTGGTACTTAATGGCCTGGACTATTCCGTCAATAACCATTCGCCTTGCTCCCGATACATGGCGAGCGGCAAATTGGACAGTCTGGCATATCCGACGTTCGCAGCCTTAGTCGCTGCCTGCAAAGGGACGGCTTGCCCGTTGTCTTTTTTGACTTTCGGCAATTACTCAGCGACAGGCAACCTCGTGGCAATGTCACGTGTTCCGTACGTCCCCTCACTAAAACGCATCGCCAATGCCGATGCCATCGATGGCAACGAACGAGCGCCCTACCACGACG
>JANODW010000615.1:0-8195 GCA_031412875.1 Pirellula sp.
AGCTCCGCAATCAAAAAACAACCTTGTCGCAGATCCAAGAGCAATTTGTCGTGCTTCAAGGCAAACGCCAGGGAGTCCGAGAACGACTGCACATTCTCGAACAATTGGAAGAACAGTTTACCGGTGCGGGACGAGGCGGGCAGCAACTCCTTCGCATCGCGCGGACTCATCAAAATCCCAACCAAGATTTGACGAATCCCTCGGATTCCATCGTCTCCAATGTATGGGGAACCGTTCTGGGTATCGTCGCCGACTTGCTCAGCACCGAAATGCACCTGGCGCCGCTGATCGACGTCGCCCTGGGCTCCCTCGCCGACGCGATCGTCCTCAGCAATGGCCAGCTCATCGATTGGATCAACGATGGCAGTCTAGCGGTGGAAGGGAGAGTGACATTGCTCCGCATGGACCGCCTCTCGAGCAGGCGCTCCGGAGAAAAAATCCAACTCGATGGACTGCGAGGGGTCTTGGGACGCGCTGATCGAATGACCCGCTTCGACGATGCCTACGAGCCTTTGATACGCTTCCTGCTCGGGACGACTTGGTTTGTGGATTCGCTTTCTACAGCGCTTGAGCTGACCCATTTTCGAGGGGCGGGACTGCGGTTTATTACCGCCGAATGCCAGCTCGTGGATAGCGACGGTAGCATTACTCTCGGCTCTCTCCAAACAGGTCTCGGACTGGTTTCGCGACGCAGCGAGATGCAATCCGCCCGCGAAGAAATTCGATACGTGGAAGCAAACATTTCTGAAATGACTGCCGCCATTGCAAACGCCCAATCCAAAATTGCAGAAACGGAATCGACGCTGCGAACCAAAGATGAAGCCGCCCATGCAACTTCCAGAGAACTGACCGCCTCGGAACTCAAACTCGAAGCGGTCGAGCAATATCGAGACAAACTCACCGCGTCGCTTGAAGCAAATCGAAACAATCTACAAAGCGCTACCAGCCGGCTCGCCGAGGTGAATGCGTTGATCGCGAATGCGGAAATTGTCACCGAACAGCACACGATGGAACTGCTCGCGCTCGAACAGCGACGCGAAAATATCGCGAAAGAATTTGCAGAATGCGATCGCGAAATGCAGAGCGAACAATCCGCCGTCACCGAACGGCGAATCGAACTGGCTCGGCTCGAACAACGGTCTGTCGGCTTAAAAATCACGATGGAACAAATGCAACTCGATTCCGCCGAACGCAACAAAAGCGTTGTCCAATCGGAATGGACTCTCCAGTCCATCGCGGATCGCATTGTGGCTGCAACAGCGGCCATTTCGGAATTCCAAAGCCGCTCCCTTGCCGCTAAGGGGACGATCGCATCTATCGAAATCCAGAAAGCGGAATCGCTCGATCGTATTCAAAAGCAGAATGCAGTCCTTCAGCAGGCGATTCGCCAATTCGATAGCGCTCGAAGAAACATAGAAAAAGGGCAAGACCGGATTCAGTCCATCGAACAGCAGGTGCTGCAATGGAATTTGCACTGGGAACAGTCGCACGATCACTACGCCAACGAATACCAACTCGATCTCGAAACGCTTGCGCAGGAATACACCCAGTTTATAAATCGATCAAAGGCCTCCGGTCAGGCCCCCATCGAAGCACGCGAGGATGACTCGACGAACAACGAACAATGGCTCTTCGACTTGCTCGGAAACGAGCCCTCTCGGCAATCCAATTTGGATCGCAGCGTTATCGAAACAGAAATCGTTCAACTGAGGCATGAGATCGCCGCCGCGGGCAGTGTTAACATGGAAGCCCTCACCGAATTGGATGAACTCCAAAAGCGTTTTGACCGGCTTTCCTACCATCATCAAGATCTCCGCGATGCCAAGTCTGGTCTGGTCAGCACCATGGCCAAGATCGACGAGGACTCACAGCACCTCTTCACAGAAACGCTTTCCGCCATACGTAAAAACTTTCAAGAACTGTACCGACGCTCGTTCGGAGGGGGCTTTGCCGACATCGTCCTCGAGGATGAACAGGACCCGGAAAGCGGCGTCGAAATCATTGCGACTCCCCCAGGCAAAACCACCCTCAGCAATTCCTTGCTCAGCGGCGGAGAAAAAGCGCTCACCGCAGTCGCACTGATCATGGCCTTCTTTCAGTATCGACCGAGCCCATTCTGCATCCTCGACGAAGTCGATGCGCCGTTTGACGAAGCGAACATTGGACGCTTTGTTACCGTCCTCAAAGAGTTTTTAGATTCCACAAAGTTCATCGTGGTGACACATAGCAAAAAAACCATGACCGCTGCAAACATGATCTACGGCATCACTATGCAAGAAAGCGGCGTCTCGCGACAAGTCTCCGTGCGATTCGAAGAGGTCGGCGACAAAGGTGAAATCCTAACCGAAAAACGCCAAGCAGCCTGATTCGCTCAAGCCGAAATAGTCGCCTTTTGCTCCGCAAAAGTACGGCATGAGCCGCACCTTTCACACAGCAATACGCATCTACCATCCTTTCACAACCTCCAAGCGAACTCGACGCCTCGCCAATCCACATGCTCTATTTTTTAATCGCGGGGCCCGTTTGATCGCCACTGGGGACCTTTTCACTGGGCACTGTTTCACTGGGCAACAATTTTTCAAGCGCCTTACCCAGCAGCAACCCTCGCGCTTCGAGCGAAATCACTTTGCCATCTCGATCCAATAAAATGAGCGTGGGAACCGCGCTGACTCCATAAGTCTCCATGACTTTCGAAACGCCAGCCTTTCTGGAATCCCAAATGTTGATCCATGGCATCGACAACTTCTTGATGAAGGCTTGTGCTTGGTCCTTTTTCTCGTCTAAACCAATCCCAACAATCTCGAATCCTTTGTTCTTGTACGTGTTGTAAACAGACAACATGTAAGGATGCTCTTGCTCACAAGCTTGCGAGGCCGACGCCCAAAAGTAAATCAACACAACCTTGCCCCGCAAGGACTTCAAATCAAAATCTTCGCCAGTGAAATCGGTCCCCACCAACTTGAACTCCTTGCCCGGCAATTCCAGCCGTCGGCCATTGGATTCCAGCAGACGTATGACTTCGTCGAGACTCTTGTCTTCCTTCTTTCGGAAGATATCGGCAAACGATTGGTAGGCTTCCTTCCCCAAGGTGCTGTCCGGCAACTGCTCTAAATTCGCACCGGCAAGAACCGCCATTTGAATGTCCATGAACTCGATCTTTTCTTTCTTGCTCAAGTAGTCTTTGAATCGCTCAAACGTCTTGCGCTGCGCGTCAGGACCTTCATTTCCCAGCAACATGACCGACGCACTGACGAACTCCGATTCCGCCTTGCGGAAGAGCAAAGATTTGCGATCGGTTTCGATCTCCAGGATCCGCTTGGCGGTCTCTCTCAATGCTCGCTGCATTTCGATGTATTGCTCCGGCTTGACCGGTTGCAATTTTTTTGTTTCATCCAAAAAACGGGCCAGTTGGTCCAAGTCGTTGCCGACCGGAGCGATGAGCGGTCGCCAGTTCGATACGGCGGTATTCGGCTCACGGGGGGACGCTTCTTGGGAAACCACCTTCGGACACTCACAGGCAACCAAAGCCAAGAAAATCCATCCTGCACGGATCTTCAGTACTGCCACGCGCGAAAGCATAGCCACCCCCCAAAATAGTCATGAGTCAAATGAATTGTCGTACATGCAGTCACTTCAGGTTGAAGTATTGCAGCCCGACATAAGATGTGAAGAGACTATGCAAGAGCTTTATCTCCTGGTTTGATAATTCTCACCAATACATGCGTCGCCGCTCGCTTGCCTCCAGTGCAATCTTAGTCACCTTTCATGCGATCGGAAATGATTTTGAACCCCGTGCCCGCAATGCGCTTTGCAAAGACTTCCACTAATAAATAGTGGAAAAATTGACTCCCAGATTTTCTCCCTAAGTGCCTGCACAGAACTTAATTTTAGGGTACATTTCTGAAGTGGACGGTGTTCTTCACCGATACAACCTTCTAGAATACATTTGCGACTTGCCCCACTTGACCCAAGATTGGATATCGGGCGTGACCAATCTAGGTTGAGTGGGGCTTTTTCGTTTTCCGAGCGGAACGTTGTTCTGCCAGAGTGCCATCTTATCGCCTTAGGTTGAGCAGTTCGTCAAAGAGTTGCTGTGTCGCCGTAATGACTCTCGCGTTGCTTCGGTACATGGTACTAGCCAGGACCAGCGTGACCAAGTCGCCGCCGACATCGGTATTGGAAAGTTCTAACGCGCCCGCAGAGAGCGTCCCGAGACCGTTTTCCGACGGACGCCCCTCGATTGGCAACCCAGTATTGATCCCCTGGGCGTACAAGTTTTGACCTCGCTGCTCCAACCCACCGGGATTGGAGAAACGGGCAAGTCGGACTTGGCCCAAGTCTCGAGAGATACCGTTGCTAAAGACCCCTCGAATGGTTCCATCTTCGCCGATCACGTAACTGGTCAGCACTCCTGGAGGCGAACCGTCTTGACGCGATGCAGCCAGAGAAGCTCTCTCGGCGGCCAATCCCGAGATCTGTTTGAAGTCCAATTCGAATTGGAGTGGTTTTGTACTGGGCAACCCACTCCGATCCACTGCCACAGTCGAGCTAGTGGACGAAACGTAGTTTCCATTGCCATCGAAATAGATCAGCCCCGTTCCAACAGCGATCTCGGTATTTCCTTTGACCGAATTGTCCGAGCTGTCGGCATACCATCGGTAAACCAACTGTTGATCGGTTCTTTCCTCCAAAGTGGCTGTTAGCCGCATTCGAAGCGGCAAGCCGAGCGAATCATACGCGATAAAATCGGTAACAGCGCTTTGCCCTTTGGCTTCCTGAATGGTGCCAAAGCCCAGATTGGGGGTCGAAATGGTTCCATTTGGGTCGCGAATGCGAAAGCTTGTCAGATCGATTCCGAGCGCATTGTCGACTCCTGTATTGCTGACCAATCGCATAGCTCCACCAGATAGATAGCTGTTGGGCTGCAACGTACCTGTTTCGCCTGGAATGACATTCTTGGATGCAACCACCGGATGCGTGGCGTCACCGCTATCACTGACAATCCCCACGGAGTCCTTCATGAATCCCATCAAGTCTTGGACGGTTGAGTTGGCGGTGATGTTGAATGTCTTCTCCTCCAGCAATCGTCCCCCCTTGCGGCCTTTGAAAGACAACTCCCCCACGACGAATGGCGATTGATAGTCGAAACCGTCGCGCCGCGTGACGTTGATCAACAGCGTATTGCTGTCAACCGTTGGGCCATCCAAATTGATCGCTTTATTGCCCACCGTGTTCAAGTTGCTGATCTCGGCATCGGTCCGTCCATCGGTGTAGGTGTCGGTCGGGGCAACGGTATCGACCAGATAGAACGCGTTGGGATCGTTGGCAAGATTGCGATAGATGCGTACTTGATCGTAAGCCGGAAATCCCCCGGTAGGCGGCGGCACGGGAGGGGTCGGGAAATTGCTGAGGATCACTCGCCCATTAACGACGTTTTGAGGGCCGAGCAGCGGCGAAGGGCGAGATTCAGGCTCACCTATTTTTTGATAGGTGATCATGTAGGAATAGTTTCCATTGAGTCCAGTGGACTGCAGCGGAGTGGTGAGCGTCGCGGTGTTGTCGTCAACAAAAGAAGCTCCCGCCGCGCCTGTGCCAACCTGGAAAAAACTGCTTCCGTTCGGAGCCGTTCGGTACACTCGCACCTGCGAGTATTGCGTATTCGCCGCCGGCAACGTCAACGAAATCGCGTTGTCCGGTGCCCCGTTGCCTGCAGGAACGGTGACGGTTAACGGTGCGGACGGCAGGCTTTCCTTGCCGCTGCTGTCCAAGTAAGTGAAACGGTATTGAAACACGGAGCCTTCGATGTGCGTCCCACCGGTACCCTCGATATGAACATCGCTCACACCGGTAAGAGTGGGAGTCGTCGAACTGTCCACTCGAATGTTCGTACCGACCGGCCTAGGTACTTTGCCGTCCCCTAAAATCGAACTTTGGATAACGCGCGATGTGTCGGCAATGTCCCCTTTGGCCGTCAACGTGCCCTCGAGAGTTACCAGGTTGGTTGCCTTGGCGACTGCCTCTGTCCCCAACGGAATCGTCAGCGACGATAGTTGCGTTGTCTGAATATTAAACTGCTCGTCGATCCCGAAGCCCAAAAGCCGATTGCCGGTAGAGGTTACCAATTCGTTGGCACTATTGAGCTTGAAGATGCCGTTGCGGGTATAGAGCTTCTCTCCTTGACCACCCGACACTTGGAAAAAACCATCCCCTTGGATGGCCAAGTCCGACGGCGACGAACTGATCTCGATCGTTCCCTGCGTGAAATTCGGGTTGATCGCTGCTACTTGAACGCCCAACCCTGTCTGGCGAGGATTCGTTCCCCCGTTGCCCGTCGTCGGCGACGACCCCAGAGAAAGCGTTTGCAAGAATTGATTCGCAAAGACAACTTCCGACGACTTGAAGCCCACCGTCTGGGAATTGGCAAGGTTATTTCCCAAAACGTCGATCTGCTTTTCAGCACCGCTCATTCCGGTCAATGCTGTACTAAGAGCCGATGCCAAGCCCATAACTCACCTGCCTTCATGCACTCGAAAACAAAGTAGAAATCACTTGTTCGCAAGGTCCGACAGGAAGCTTGACTCAACTAACTGTGCAAGCATTACGTCGTTGCACTAGGCGCTACGACCTTGCTATCGATCTCACGAACATTTTTGATATCGACAATTTGACTGCCGACATGCACTTGGACCTGACGCTTGTTGCGATCTTTTTCGTCAATCTTGACCGAAACGCTCGTAACCTCCCCGTTTACTTCCTTTGCCGCATCGTCTATCCCTTTCACAGTCTTCCCAATTAGGCTGCTCGCCGTCGTCAATTCCGACGTGTTCGAAAATCCCTTCAGTGTCGAAACCAGTTGGTCGTTGGAGCTGATCCCGCGCAACTCTCCAACCTGCTGCAGAAGGGCTGCATTGTCGGTAGGATTGAGCGGATCCTGGTTTTGCAACTCCGTAATCATTAGGTTTAGGAATTCCGTCAAATCGATATCATTCAAACCGTTTCCCTTCAACGAATTCGTTGCGCTGCTCGCGGAAGATGTGGTGGGCTGGATGGGGTTGCTAACTTTGGTCATAAAACATTCCTGATTTGGTTATTGAATTGCAAGCATTCACATGCGATAGATCAGAACTTCGTTGGTTACAATGGCCGCGGTCGGATCCGAACCTCCCCACCCCGCAGTTCAGACAGCGAAAACCAAACTTCCTTTCCGATCTTCGCATCGTAATGAGACCAGTCCGCCTGGGGAAATAGCAATCGCATGACGAATTTTCAGGAACGTTCTCAGTTTGACAACCAGCGGTTTAACAACCAGCAATGGATTGCCGTCGGTGCATTGGTTGGCGTCAACGCCGTGTGGGGGCTTTCGTTCCCGATCATGAAGTCGCTCAATCTGTATATGGAACAATCCTTCGGATTAGAGAATGACGCCGTTCCGAGCTCGTTGAGCCTGGCTTTTTGCTCAGGCATGATCGGAATCCGTTTTTTTCTTTCGTTCCTAGTCCTGTGTGTTGCGTGGCCGAGCTTGGTGCGCCACGCGAGCCGCGCTGAATGGCGAGCGGGGATTTGTGTCGGCATGTTCTTCTATGTTGGACTCGTGCTCCAGGTCCTAGGGTTAGCGACGATTCCGGCTTCACGCAGCGGTTTCTTAACCAGCCTGACCGCCGTTTTCACGCCTGTTTTTTCGGCGTTGTTTTTTAAAAAGGCCATCGCTTGGAACGTCGTTGCGGGGGTTGCCATCGCTCTGTTAGGAGTGGCTATCCTCACTGGCCTTCTCTGCATCGATGCAAGCGGAATGCATATCGCCTCCGATGCGCTGAGCAAATGGACGCTCGGAGACACTTTGACTACATTGGGCGCGGTTCTATTCACTGGGCAAGTGCTCCTGCTCGATCACTACGGATCAAAAATCCATTCCACTGCGATCACACCCGGAATGTTCCTTACCGTGTCGATTGCGGCCGCCGTCACGTTTGGATTTCTGCACGCTTCTTCGCTCGAATCGCTGCCGACCCAATCCCATCCGCCATGGTCGGCTTGGACCAATTTGTTTTCCTCCTCTATTTTTATTGGCAATGCGCTGTTCCTTGCGATCTTCTGCTCGGTGCTGGCCTTTGTAGGTATGAACAAATACCAACCGCAGGTCAGTGCCGTACAAGCCTCGATTATCTACAGCTCCGAACCTGTTTTTGCATCTGCAT
>JANODW010000616.1:0-10781 GCA_031412875.1 Pirellula sp.
AACCGCCGGAAAACTGTTTCAGAACGGTGGTGATCCCTCCAGATGCGGCACCCGCACCGACCAATCTGGCCACATGCTGAACGTTGGGAAGCAGTGAATCAATAGCGTTGAGAGCAACTACCACGACCGATTCGTCGTCGGATTCGTCTGCAACCGCAGCGGGCACTGGCTTCGGGGCTGCAACCTTACCTTGAGCCTGGCATTGGCCAGGTCCACACATAGCCGCCAACCCCACGGTGGCTGTACAAACGGCTGCAGATAACCATCTAAATCTCATGAACAAACTCCATTGACTCGGTATTTACTGACTCGGACTTGACAGGCGTAAGTTAGGACAATTCGCGGCAGCCCACCAATCCTTGGCAGAAATCAGCAGTACCCAACGAATTCTGACGCTACTATAAACGATTTGAGGACGATCGTAGATAGGAGTTTTGCCGCCTCAAAACATTTCGAGGGAAGGTGGTTGGCGAGCGTGCGAATACGGGGAGAGGGGAATTATCGCTCTCTAAAGACGATACGGCCTTTGGTCAGGTCGTAAGGGGACAATTCAACGCGAACTTTGTCGCCTGGAACGATTCGGATGAAGTTCTTACGCATCTTGCCAGCAACGTGTGCCAGGACTTCGGACCCTGTCTCTAGTTGGACACGAAAACGAGTGTTCGCAAGGGCCTGCGTTACAGTTCCTTCTACTTCGAATGCTTCTTCTTTTTTGGCCATAAAGTTCGGTTAAGTGATTCTTTCCAACATCTACTACGTGAAACTACGATCGACAAAGCCAGGAAAGGATGCTCCCCTGCTTTTCTGAGCACTATTTATAGGCTACCCAGGGTCCAAACGTCCACTGCCAATGCCATAGAATCCAAGTCTTTTCTGGGATTAATGCCATTCCGAAGCGCGATCTGCTCACTTCCGCATACGCATTTTTCGACTATTCTCCTATCAGTGGTTTGATTCGCTGTCCATGTTCGCTAGCCTTTTGTCTAATTAATGACCCATCCGCTTCACAGCTCCTATGTTTATTTCGCATGCCAACACGGTGCCGAAGCGACCATCAAAGCTCAGCTTTGCGAACCCGAGGGTCCGTATCGCCTAGCCTTCTCCCAAAAGGGATTCGTGACACTCAAATCGGATCTGATGACCCCCGCATGGTCTCGACCTCTGCCGCAATCGCCGCTGATTCGCGCCTGCGGACACGCTCTCGATAAATTTGACGGGGAGGATTCAACTGCGTTGATCCAACAAATCCTGTCGAAATACCTATCCACCGATTGGGACTGCCTGCATGTCTGGCAACGCGATATCGCCTTGCCCGGCTGGAACGGTTTCGAGCCCGGTCGCTCTGTCTTGGCCGAATCGATCGCCGAACAGTTCCAAAAAGCGCTCGCTCAAGCCGGAGACGCTCGCAGCGCTTCCGTAAACACCCTCGCGGCAGAAGGGAGCAAGCTGCTCGAAGTTATTTTGCTCGAACCCAATCGATGGTGGGTCGCAGCGAAGCCGGTCCAAACTGCTTCCGACGGATGGCCCGGCGGCGTCTATGCCGTCCCCATTCCAGAAAACATGATCAGCCGAGCGTACCTAAAAATCTCCGAAGCCATCCCCTGGAGCCGTTTGCCGATCCGTCCCGGTGACCGTGTGGTCGAGATCGGCTCGTCGCCCGGCGGTGCGTGCCAACGCCTCCTCGATCTCGGTGCTCAAGTGGTTGGGATCGATCCTGCCGACATGGACGAAGCCATCGCGAACAACCCTCGTTTCGAACATTGGCGGTCCAAATCGCAGCAGGTGAAACGCCGGCTGTTCAAGACCTTTCGCTATCTCATTTGCGACGCCAACGTGGCTCCCAACTACACTCTCGATACGGTCGAAGCGATCGTGACCTATCCGACATCGCAGTTTGTCGGTTTGATCCTGACGATCAAACTTTCTACATGGGAGCACGCCAAAGAAATCCCACAGCATCTGGAAAGGGTCCGGTCCTGGGGATTTGATCGCGTCGAAGCGAGGCAACTGGCTCATAACCGTCGCGAGTACTGCTTGGTGGCCGAACGCACTTAACTTGCTCGCAAACGCTTTCTCGTGACGTAGCGAGAAGCCTACGGATCCACTGGGCAAGCCAGTGGGATTGGGGTGGGATTGATTTCAGATGTGAATCCCACCGGCTTGTCCGGTGGTACTTCAGGTTTCTCGCTAGTCGAGTCACGGCCAGTATTGAGCCAGTTTCCGTTTGAGAAATATTGTGCTACGCTGCAATTGCTCGATGCCGTCGACTCCATCTTCGATGCTGATCCAGCCATCGAAACCTACTCGCTTCAACTCGGTGAAGATGGCATCGTAATCGTTTAGGCCTTGGCCAATCTCTCCGTGACGCAATCGCTTCGCATAGCCTGCAGCCCCGCCTTCTTCCCGCCGCAGGTCCTCAAGCGTCCCTTCGATCAAATAGCGATCGCTGGCATGCATCGTTACCACGCGATGCGAAACCCGCTTGAGCAACTCGATCGGATCGTCACCTGCGATGTAAGCGTTGCTAGGATCATAATTCACTCCGAATGACGGATGGTGAATCGCACCGACCAACGCGCAAAAGTCTTCCATCTTTTGCGCAAACTCCGGGTACTCCCAAAAATCGTCCTTGTAGTGGTTCTCCAAGATAAGAGTTACTCCATTCCGGACGGCATGCGGCAAACAGGCCTCTATGCTCTGGGCCGCCAAAGCCACGCCCTGTTCCGATGTCAACTCCGGTCGGCGTTGCCCGCTGAGCACACGGCAAAAACTGCCCCCTAAGGCGGCAGCCATGTCGATCCAGCGTTTTTGCTTTTCGATTTCGCGATTGCGAAAGGCAGGATCGGGGTGGGTGAAGTCAGGGGAACAACAAAGCATCGGGATCGACATCCCAAGCGACTCCACTTGCTGTCTGAATACAGGCCACATCGTCTGGTTCCCCATCTCTAGGAAACCAGCATAAAATTCGAGCCCCTGGATTTCTAAAGTCGATGCAAGCTCAAACCATTGCGATAACCTCATGGTGCCGTCCTTGCACAGTGCCTGCATATAGGCTTTTGGAAACGCAGCAATTTTTGGCATCAAATTACCTGATGGTTAAAGTCGCGGGATACATCTTCTCAAAAATCGACCGATCGATCTATTAGAGAGTAACTAGTATGGGCGAACTAGTAAGGGCGGTCGGGGCGTTCCGCAACCGTCACCAAGATTTTGAGATGGTCTTCGTCTCGAGCCACCATCAATTCCACTTGATCTCCCACCGGTGTCTTACCGATCTCGAAGATCAAATCTGCGACCCCTTTGACCGCGACTCCATTGATTTCTTGAATCAGGTCACCGACTTTCAATCCCGCTGCCGCTGCCGGCATGTTTTCAACGACTCGGCGCACCAGCGCTCCTCGAACCGGTGCCTGGATTTGGCCGGCCGGTGGGTCTTCGCCGAACGCATTGGGGTCAGATTCTTCCGGTGCCGACCGAGAGATCTGCGAGGGAGACAATGGCTTGCGTTCGGTCGCTTTGACCAATTCGACTCCCACATAACCACGCCGCATGCGACCGGATTCCAAAATCTGTTTGAACACGATTTTCGCAACGTTGCTCGGAATAGAGAAACTCACTCCTCGGTACGATTCGCCGATGATCGCGGTGTTGATCCCGATCATCTCTCCTCGGCTGTTGATCAACGGTCCGCCGCTGTTGCCGGGATTCACAGCCACGTCGCTCTGCATCAAGTCACTGTATTGGGGCGAAGCTCTATTCCTATCTCCGCGCGACAGAGGGTTTCGGATCGCATCTTCGTAGCTGGTACCGGTCAAGTCCAGTCGGTGCTTGCTGCTCAAGATGCCAAAGGTAACGGAGCCTGTTAAGCCAAACGGACTGCCGACGGCCCAGACCGGCGAACCCACTTCGATGCAATCGCTATCGCCCCAACTGATGGGCAAAATTTCGTCGGCATTGATTTTGAGGACTGCCAAGTCAGTCATTTTGTCAAACCCAACCAGCTCCGCTTTGCAAGTCCGCTCGTCCGCGAGAATGACATTGATCTCGGACCCTTCATCCAAGACATGATAATTGGTGAGGACAAATCCCCTCTCGTCGACAACGATGCCACTTCCTTGCCCCACTTTGGTTCGGCGAGGCCCCTCGTCGGTCTGTTCGCTCATCATGATATGGACGACGCTGGGCCCTACGCGCTTGGCGACCGTTTGCGATATGGAGCTGAGGCCTTCCAGAGAAATGCTTTGCAACTGCTGGCCCGCCATTTCGTATTCAGCTCGAAGTTGCCCGCGATGCCATGCGTAGCGAGAAAATTCCAGCATGGAGGGCAGCATGTAGCGGAGCGCCACGAGCAATACCAAAACGACTGTCAAACTCAAGAATGTCGACAGCAAAAGGGAAGCTGCCGTCGGATGCTTGACGTGCTGAGGTACTGCGGATTCCAATTCTTCAGCAATGGATTCAGGCGATTTGGACGAGGGCACCGCAACAGGTTCCATTTCACTCATCGAAGCATGCCTCTGGCGGAGAATCACAGCGATGCGAGCTAAATTGCTCGCCAATACGATTGTAACCGACCTCGGAGAGGCAGGGCAATCATTTAAAATGGGATTGCGTCGGACTTTCTTCTATTGGGCCAGTGAAGGAAAGCAAAATTGCGACTAAAATTATCGGACCTCATGCTCCCAACTCTTGCTGGACTTTTGGATCGGTGAAAGCTCAACCCGCGATCGATTTAACTGCAGTCATCACGACTCCGGAAAACATCCAGTTCGAATATCGGATCGCCGGGCCATTTCGACGATTGCCAGCACTGTTGCTGGACTTGGCGATCCGGATGATGTTTTGGCTGTTGGTGGTCATTCTCTTTGCGGTGGTGGGCATTTCCATTCCCTTCTCCGGACCTGCGCTCATTTTCGTTTTCTTCGTATTTTGGTTTGGTTTGGAATGGTTCTACGGGATCTTCTTTGAATCGCGTTGGAACGGCCAAACGCCTGGGAAATGGCTGACGAAGATTCGAGTGATCTCGGTGGACGGTCGACCGATCAATGCGTATCAAGCAACCGTGCGAAATTTTCTTCGGTTGGCCGACTTTGCCCCCATGGTCTCCCTGGAGATATTTGATCCGGAATCGCCGCCCGCTTATTTCTTCCCAACGTTTCTTGTCTCGCTGATTTGCATGACTCTCACCTCCCGTTTCCAGCGACTAGGAGATTTGGCGGCAGGAACGATGGTGGTTGTCAATGAACCCGCCTGGACCCCCAGCAATGTCAAGCTGGAGGATCCTCGCATCGCTTCTCTCAGCGAACATATCCCGCATAACTTTCGAATGAGTTCTACGTTGGCCAAGGCAATCGCATTGTACGCCGAGCGACGGGGCAGGATTTCGATCGGCCGACGGTTGGAGCTAGCAATGCACTTGGCTCGCCCCCTTTTGAAGCAATTCAATTTTCGTGACGACACCAGCCCCGACCTGTTGCTCTGCGCGCTCTATTACCGCGAGTTTGTTTCCAAAGAAGCGTTTACCGAAACGAAACGCTTCGCACCACCGCCCACCAAGGATGCGTTGCCAGAAGCTATGGTAGAACCCGTTGCTGAATCGGTCGTCGAACCGATAGTGGCAATGGTTTCGGTTGGCGATACGATGCCAGCCACCTTAGTATCCGCGCCGCCCATCCTGAAAGGTACTCAGTGAGGTTCAAAAAATCATGAGGATCCCAAGACCATGAGGATTGCAGAACTCCTTGAGAAGAGACGGCAAGGCTGGCTGGAGCTGGAGCGAATCTGCGACTCGCTGCAAGGGTCCCGGTTTCCATTCGTGCAACGCGGCAGTATGGTCTCGCGATTCTCCGCCCTATATCGCGCGGCATGCACGGACCTTTCGATGGCCGACCAATACCAACTCCCCCCTGCTACGGTCGAATACTTGCATCGGCTGGTCGGTCGAGCGCATAGCCAACTTTACCGTTCCAATCCGTTTGCAAAGAATCGTTGGTTTCACTACATGTTTCAGATTGCTCCGCAGAGCATCTTTCGAGACCCGTGCGTCAAAGTCGCCTTTGTGGTGTTCTTCGGACTCTTTACTCTTTCGGCTATCCTCGCTTGGTCCAACGACGCGTTTCCAGGCTATGCCGAACGCATCCTAGGGGAAAAGAAAATCGAAATGATGGAGAAGAGTTTTAGCCGACCCTTGGAGGGAAATTTCGATCACTTCCTGATCAACTCGGGCTACTACATCATTCACAATACGGGAATTGGGCTCCAATGCTTTGCTTTGGGCCCGCTGATCCTGCCATCTCTCTGCGCCCTGGGTTTCAACGCCGTCGACTTAGGTGCATCATTTGGTTATATGGCAAGGTCCGAAGTAGAAGAGGGAGATGTTTTTTTTCAGTTCGTTACGGCGCATGGCGTGTTCGAGTTGACGGCCATCGCGCTCGCTGCCGGATCGGGGCTTCGCCTCGGGGTAGGTTTGTTTGCGACGTTTGGGTTGAGACGGCTCGATTCTTTTCGATTGAATGCCGAGCGGGCCCTTCCCATCATTATGGCTTCGGTGGTCCTGTTCTTTATGGCAGCCTTTACAGAAGGATTTATATCGCCCTCGCCGCTTCCCTATTTAGTCAAGGCGTCGGTTGCTATCTTCAGTTCTGGTCTGCTGATGTACTATTTTGTGGTGTTGGGCTATCCCCGCCCCGAACTCGTAAACGAGATTTCCGACAGCGACGACAACCCATGGCGGACGATCGGAGCGGCGCGTGCAACTCGATAAGACCGCGATCGTCATTGCCCAACGTTCCGCGATGGACGTCGTCGACTTAAGCTTGATCGTACTGCGCCACTATTGGCAACCGATCGCATTGCTCGCCTGCGTTGGGATTTTGCCATTTGCGCTGATCGATTTCATTTTGCTTTGGCCCCTGTGCCAATACGAATCGCTATTGATCGCTTCTCGCGATGTGAGCGGTACCAGCGCGTACCAGTGGCGGTACCTCTGGATTGTCACGTCGCTCATCTTGATCCAATCCCCCCTGGCTCTGAGCCCAGTAACCTACTTCATTGGGCAAGCGGTTTTTTTTGAAAGGCCGACAGTCAAGCAAGTTTTTGCGGCCGTGTGGCACCGATTCGGCGCGATTGTGTGGGTGCTCGGTGTGCTGCGAATGTCCCTCATCGCCTTCATTCCAGCTATCTTGCTTTTCCTCACGCCGGTGTTTCAGCCTGAGATCGAGATCCCCTTTTTTTTGATGGGGCTATGCGGGACGATTTACTTAATACGCGGTTTTCGCCCGTTTGCGGCGGAGATCTTGTTGCTGGAGCGATGCCCCGTCTTTCGTTCCAAGAAACGTCCTGATTTGTTTGCGTACGGCCAGCGTTCGCGATGGCTGCATTCGAGTTTGTACAACGAATTGTTTGGAGTTCACATCGCTGTCAATTTGGTCGAGACCCTGACTGCGATTTCCATTTCGATGAGCTTGACCTTTCTCATCGGGGTTCTGACGGGCATTTGGAGTTGGGGGTTTTGGATGGATCTCTTCCTCTTTCCGTTCACGATCTGGATCGTTTCTACCTGGGGAGCGGTGATTCGCTTTTTGCTTTATATGAATTCGCGGATTCGCATTGAGGGATGGGAAATCGAGTTGCGCCTCAAGGCTGAAGCGCAGCGGCTCGAGGAGGCTTCTCGATGATAAAATCGGTTTGGATCGCGACCCTGCTCTGGGGCTGCTGCATGTCGGTGGTGGATGCTCGGACCGCATATTCGGACGAGCTAGCAGTCGCGTTTTTAACACAAAACCCGCTGTCGAAAATAACCGATGGCGAACGGTCGGAGATCCAACGGGCCAATGACCCGGTCTGGTTTGATACGACCGATGGAACGGTGCGTCCCATCCCCAGGGGAGGGTCGATCTATGTAGACGATCGGCACGATTCCGTGGCAGGTCCGGCCGCACGCTCGGCGCCCGGTTGGTGGAGCAACTTTGTTAAAAGCATTGGCGATATGTTGGCTTGGCTGTTTCAAGGCTGGTATGTCGTTCTCATTGTATGCCTCATCGCGCTGCTGGTTTTGATTGTGGTCGCGGTCTTTTATGTCGTGATGACACCTTCGCACGGACAACGCTCGAAAACCAGCTTTTCTCGACGCGAATTGGAAAAGGCCAAAATCCAAGACTTGCCGTTCGAAGTGGAACAGTCGCTATTCGGCCTCCTCTCTCAAGCCGAAAGGTATCGAGCCGTTGGGGACTATTCCAAGGCCATCATTTACTTGTTTAGTTATGCTTTGGTCGAAATGGATGGTGCCCGCTGTATCCGCTTGGAGCGAGGGAAAACCAATCGTGTCTACTTGCACGAACTCAAACACCGCGATGGCCTGCGCGGCTTCACCACCCAAATCGTTGTCGCCTTTGAATATGCGTTTTTTGGAAAGCATGTGTTGAACCAAGATTCTTTCGAACGTATTTGGGAGCAACTTCCCGCCTTCGAAGCAATGCTTAAACAGACCGCAATGCCGCCAAGCGGTCCCAGCGGCGATACGCTTGCAGGGGGAACGTGATGCCGTCTACCCACCACCCTGCCAACCCCTCGGCCCCACTCCTGTCCCGCCTCAGGGCTTACCTCCTTGTGTGCGTCTGCTTTGCCGTCGCTGGGTGCCGCAACACGCTCAGTACGCAATATGGTCTCAGCGAGGGGGCGGATGCACGCTGTAGTCCGGCGTCGGTCTCGCTCTTTCGTAATCTGTGCAATGCCAAGGGGCGAACCACGTTGGCGGTTCGCTCCTTTTCACCGCGCGCGATGAAACGACTGCAGGCAATCGTTTGGTCGCCGGATTCGTTTGAACCGCACAAGCCGGAGACGTTGGCTTGGATGGACAGTTGGCTCAGTTCGGGGGAACGCACGCTGGTATATGTCGGACGCGATTTCTCCCCTACGGCCGATTACTGGACCCAAGCCTTTGAAGAGCTTTCCCAAAAAAACACCTCCCCAGCCGACGCATTGTTTGCCAAAGAACAACAGGCTAGCCATTGGCTATCATTGGATCGCATGCGTGCCCGTGTTCGTTCCAAAGTCATCACGCCCTGGTGTTGGTTCGATCATGCGCCGGGGACAGAGTCGCGAGTTACCGGACTCAAGGGGCCGTGGTCGGACTCTCTCGATGCGTCCCAGTGCAGGTTGTTTGTCAGGAGTTTTCCGGTCCCCTATTCTGCCTCGACCCTTGCCGCCCTCCAATCTGAATTGGACTGGGAACCCAAGAATGCGCAAACAACCGCTGGTACTCCCGCCAAGCCCAGTATGGCTACCGGATACGAGCCTCAGTGGGAGGACTCCGATGCGAATATGCTAAAGATTGTAAAGCCCATGACTCCGGAAGGCTTGCCGGAAATGGAAAGCTTGCTCGCTACAATCGATGATATCCCTTTGGTGTCGGAGATTACCTCGGACCGTTGGGGCTCGTCGCGCGTGATCGTCGTTACGAATTCTTCCCTGATTTCCAACCTGGCGCTGATCCGTCCAGAAAATTTGGCGATCGCAAAAAAACTGATCGAAGAACTCCCTCAAAAAAACGTTGGCTTCCTCACAGGCAACCAAGACCCGCCCGTGCGCAAAGACGACTTTGCGACCCAACAAAAGGGTTTCGAAATGCTCACGATGTGGCCGCTCAACGTCATTACTCTGCACGCTGTTTTTTTGGGAATGTTGGTGTTGCTGGCAGCCTTTCCAATCTTTGGCCGGGCCAAACTCTTGCCTGCGAAATCGACTCGCGAATTTGGACAGCACATCGAAGCGGTCGGTGGGTTGCTCTCGAAATCACAAGACCGAACATACGCAATGGCGACGATCTCTGAATACTTCCGAGTCGTCCGCAAAGAACCGACCTCGCCATGGGCCAACTTGGATCCGTTGCAACATCATCAGCCACAGTCCCCATTCAAACAAGTAAAAGACTGAGGCGGTTGGAACCGCTTGATACAGAAATTGTCACGCAAACCAACCAAGCACCAACGAGAACAATCATCGGTCCGCGATTAACTCCGACTTTTTTGTGCGATGTTCCATAGCTAATTCCCCTTGGGTACAAAAACGACGAACCAGAGCACGCCAGCGATGGCAGCAACCAACGACGAGAGAAGCACCGCGATTTGCGAAAAATTGATCATCTCATTGTTTCCCTCGAATGCCAGCAACGACACAAAGATGGACATGGTAAAACCGATGCCTGCCAAGATCGATGCACCCGTCAAATGCGACCAAGTCAGTTCTGGCGGCATAGAACAAATTTTGAACTGGATGGCAGCGAAACACATCAACAAAATCCCCAACGGTTTGCCGAATACCAAGCCGCCGAAAATCCCCAGGCTGTTGGGTTGCGTTATCCCCTCCATCCAGTCGGATCCGATCGGGATGCATGTGTTGACCAATGCAAAAGCCGGCAGCACCCCAAAAGCAACCGGGTAATGCAACCAATGCTGAAGCCGATACGAGGGCGAGCTTTCGCCTCCATCTCGAAAAGGTAATGCAAAGGCTAAGAGCACGCCCGAAAGGGTCGCGTGTACTCCGGAATGCAGCATGAAATACCACAATGCAATCCCTCCCACTAAATAGATCCCTAAGGAATTGATCTTCATTCGATTGAATAGACACAAACCCGCAAAGACAAGCGCCGCGCATGCCAAATGCCCGATAGACAATGCCTTGCTGTAGAAAATAGCGATCACAACAACTGCACCCAGATCGTCGGCAATGGCCAAAGCGGTCAAAAAAACCTTGAGGCCCAGCGGAACGCGATTGCTCAAAAG
>JANODW010000617.1:0-5719 GCA_031412875.1 Pirellula sp.
GCCAACGGACCAGGGTGCGGGATGGTCAGTCCATGCGTGATCATGCCACCGGTACACACACACAGAATGTAAAGCAGATAATCCTTGCCTGTTCTGAGCCGCAATGCCTTGGCCAACGGGACCATCAACATGAACATCGTATCGAAAAAGATAGGAATACTGAGAACATACGTGGACCATAGCAAAGCCCAGCCTGCACGCTTCTGTCCGAAGACTGCCAAGAAGCGTCGGACTACTTTGTCGGCAGCCCCGCTTTCCATCAAACACATGCCGATGATCGATGCCAAAGCAATGGATACGGCGATATCGCGAGCCGTATCGCCAAGCCCTTTCGAGATCTGTTCGATGACGCCCACCAAGTGCGGGTAGACCACCTCTTTCCCATCTTTTCCAACCACGGCCCAGTTTTCTTTGGCCGTCATGATACCTGCAACCAAGGAGGCCAATAGCAGCGCAACAAACGCATGCATCCGCCAATAACTGATCGCCATGATGATAAAGCACACACTGACGAACAAGACAACGAATGGCCACCACCAAATGGTTTGCAGGAAGGAGAACATCATCGACGTCCGATTGAGTGCGAGAGGGAGGGAAGGCGAACTAGGTTTGCAGCATTGTAGTCACCGCATGCCTGTTCATCTATGCCGCATGGTTTCGCTCAAATTCCCTGGCAATGCTGCGTTTTCCTGCGTAGCAGCCGCAATGACCTAGGACAATTTCAAACGTCAGGTGACGGACTTGCTTGAGCTGCCCAAAAACCTGCTGACGGTCAAGGCTTTTGATTTCAGGGAGGTAGCCAGCAAGGTGTTTTCCGGTTGTATCGATTGGGTCTGCGGAGTAATCTTTGCGTTGGCCATTCGGTTGAAACGGGACGGAACGTTGATGGCTTATAAGACAGAGGCGGGCATAGTGTATGGGGTGCACATCGAGCTTCAGAACCAAAAATTTAATTGCAAGTCAGGTTATATGAGTTTGAACGATGTTCTTAGCTGGGTGTTGCATCTCGATAAGCATTTGAACGAGATGGTCAATGCGATTGGACCTACCTCCGTTTACGCAGTCTTGTTCGGCATTATTTTTTGTGAGACCGGCTTGGTGGTCACACCGTTCTTGCCAGGAGATTCACTTCTTTTTGCGGTCGGGGCGATTTGCGCCAGCGAGGGTTCCTCATTGCAACTGGTAGTCATGATTCCGCTCTTGATTGTAGCGGCAGTGCTCGGCGATGCGGTTAACTACTGGATTGGGGCCAAGATCGGACCCAAGGTATTCCGAAGCGAGTCGTCCCGTTTTTTGAACCGGAAGCATTTGGAACGGGCGCAACTTTTTTACGAAAAGTATGGTGCCAAGACGATTATTATCGCTCGTTTTGTACCTATCGTGAGGACCTTTGCACCGTTTGTGGCGGGCATTGGGAAAATGAATTTTGGGCGATTTTGGCTTTACAACATCGTAGGCGGCGCTGTTTGGGTCACCCTGTTTTTGGTTGCCGGATATTGGTTCGGCAACATCGAAATCGTAAAAAAGAACTTCTTCTTGGTGACCGTTGGGATAATCGGAGTGAGCGTCATCCCGATTGCTTTAGAGTGGCTGAGTGCACGGAGAGAAAGCAAAAGCAATCCGAAAGCGTAGGCGAATCGAATTCTCCCCTTAAATCCACCCCACGGATTCCCAAAGCCAATCGGCTTCCTGCAACCGTCCTCCCACCACCCACGAGGTGCCTGGCACCCGTCGGGGATGGCTGACAGGGTAAACCGCCAGGGCAATTGTCAGTCGGCAACTGGCCGGAGGGGACGGACGAGTTGCGCGGATTTTCTGCAAATAGCTTGATCCTCTCACTCTCGGAGGCAATTTACTGCCGCAAAGATCCGTTGATCGTTTGACACCCTAGCCGTGCCCAATAGAATGAAGGGGTTGAGATCGTGCGACTAGCGTTGCACAGCCCGCCTCCCCTAATCTTATTGGAAATTATCATGTTTGGTCTCGGTATGAACGAGCTGCTGATATTCTTGGTCGTTGCAATGCTGCTTTTCGGCAGCGCTAGACTGCCGTCGTTGATGCGAAATCTGGGTCGTAGTGCGACAGAGTTCAAAAAAGGGATGCGAGACGACGATGCCGAACCATCCACCGATCCAGATCCAAAGAATTTCCCCAAATAAGCCGACCAAACCAGCGTCCGGATAGAACTCGTATCGCAGGCAATTGGACTTATGTTTAGTGGTATTGGCGGCTTCGAAATGGTGTTGGTTGGCATCATTGCTTTGATGCTATTCGGTGCGAAACTTCCAGAGGTCGCACGCAACTTAGGCGGAACCTATCGCGGGCTGAAACGTAGTGTCGACGATTTCAAGCGAGAATTTCAGGCTGCAGATTCTTATGATCCTAAGCCGTTTCGGATCGAGAAATCAGACGAGCCCGAAGAAGTCGAGTCCTCTGCACCCAAGTTCACGCCACCTCCCTCTGAGGTAGCACAAAACGTCGAAAAAACCGACGGCTATAACTAGTAGGAATGGTTGCCCCTGCAATCACTCCCTTCTGTGAAACTGTCCAGTCTGGGCAATTAAAGGCAACTTAAACAATTATCCGCATTTCTGGCGAATTATTGCAGTTCGGATTTTTCATTTGACGCCTTTCGGGGTTGCAACAAAGCGATCATCCATTGAGAATCTTGGGCAGTGTCAGAGAAAGGACCTCATTGAAGGGGACTTCAAGACCATTTGGATGGAGATCGATACTTGATGGTTACGAGCGAACCGCTTGCTTTTGAGCAACTCAATATTGGCGACAAATGGACCAGTGCCGAACGAACAATCGTAGCCAGTGATTTGCAAGACTTCTCGGATCTAACGGGAGATCACGATCCGTTGCACACCGATCCGCAGTTTGCCGCCCGAGGGCCTTTTGGAAAACCCATCGCTCACGGGTTGTTGGGCTTGTCTATCATGGCCGGACTGAGTTCCAAGGCTCCTGCGGTATTAACGGCCGCGCTAGTCGATATTCGCGGTTGGAGCTTCTGCAAGCCTGTCTACGTTGGAGATGTCATTCGGGCGATCACCGAGATTATCGATCTCAAACCGCGAGGCAGACGGCACGGAGAGGTGCACTGGTACCGTCAATTGGTCAATCAAGACGGCGATAAAGTTCAAGATGGAATACTGGTTACCTTGGTGACCCGTCGCGTCGCGTTGCCCACCAAGAAAGCTATCCAAAACCCAACTCTCGTCTCAGAATCGAATTCGCAAAACGCCTCCGAAGAAACGGTCGCCACCTTTTAACTTGGGCCCCTGGTGGAAGCCGCACGGTGATTGCGTCCGCCTCAAATCGATTGCAGCAGCCCTTCTGTATCCCCCTCGATCGGCTGTTGATTTGTCTTTAGCGGTTTTCACTCCATGCTTGTCTAACCGCTTTGCAACTCTTTGATTATGATTGAAGCGAGCTCTTTTCTCACTGAAAGTTATTCGACACCATGCAACATTTGGACCATCTGAAAAATCTCGTGATCATGGCATCTGCGGACGGGAATCTCTCCGAACGCGAAATCGCCTTGCTCGTCGATCGCTGTGGAGAAATGGGATTGGATGAAGCCGATTTGGGCAAAGCCGTCGCGTACGCTTTGAGCGACGAAGCCTCCCTGAAATTGCCTACCGAAAAGAAAGAGCAGATCGCTATGCTCTCCGACTTGGTTCGCATCATGGCTGCGGATGGCAAGCTCAGCGAAGTTGAAAAACGACTATTCGCGTTGGCTGCTGCCAAAATGGGGATCGAAAAAGGCGAACTCGATGGCCTCATCGATAAGCTCGTCGGAAAAATGGCCAAATAAGGCGGCGCGATGGTGGCTCGGAGCGAGCTACTCCTCGAAGAAATCAGATGGCCCCCCGAGCCAAACCTTTCTATTGTCGGATTCCAATTTCCCAGCCGCTTGGATCCTGAAACAGGAACGAAGTCCCCCGGTAGAGACTTTGCCGAGTTTGCGATTGCAACGTGGAATCGACTTGCGGTCTAGGCACATCGGGTGGAACTGCCACGCATAGGGAACGAGACTGGTCCACCGATTTCCTTAATTCTTCCAGCTCCGTTGGAGCAAGCATGTAAGGCCAAAGGGTTGCATTGGCGTCAGTCAACGGTTTTAGTCCCGTCCAAAAATACATGCGGTTAATTGCGTGACCATCAAACACGAGATGGGTTGCCCCCGACTGTTGGATCTTACGCACCAGGGTTTGTTCAAGTTGAGCTTCTTTGCCGTCGACATGGATCCACTCGCTTCCCGCCAAGTTCAATGACTCGCCCTGAATCCACTTCGTTGTTGCCAAAAACGAAGAGAGCAGGCCGACAGCACAAGATGCCCCGAAAAGGATTCTTGAATAGGAGATCCATTTTTGTCGTTCTTCCACAAAGCGATTGGTGCTTCGCATCGTCGAAGTCATGAATTGCATTGCGTCGCTGGCTACCACGCCCAGTGTTAGCCAAGCAGGCAACGTTCCTAACATGAGCTGCGTGCCCGGTATAGGAAACGCGATCCAAGGTCCGACGGCAGTCAAGCCCGCGAGCATGACTCTCCCACGAAGCAATCGTTTTCGAAACAAGAGCAGTGCCGGTGCGAAGCAAGGCCCAATGACGGCCAGCCATTCGGAGCCGTTTTGAATTTGATGGGTGAGCGGCCAGATGGAAGTGCTGGCCGTTTTCAAAACCGCAATCGCAAGGCAAACGAAACTAGCCATGGCGATCGCCCGGCGATTCCAATAACAAGCCGTGACGGCTAGTCCGCTCAAAATTGCGAAAAGATCTATCGAAATAGGCTGAAAGAAAGTTCTCGCGAATCCGCCGTGCTGGCCCACAAGCCCCCATGCAAGCATCGAAACCGATGTGCCGCGAAGCATTGTCCAAATAGCCACCCCTATTGAGACCAATATTCCCGCGATGAGTGTGCCAGCAAGCGGGCTGATTGCTGGCTTCGTGCTCTCGGTTCTCAGCGTTAGAAAACTGACGGCGCACCAAGAGGCGAGGATCGCAGCGGAAGTGGAAATCGCAGTCGTCCCGAGTGTTCTAGGAAGCATTGTTGCACCGATGGTGGTTGTCCCTACAAGCCAGATGACCACGAGGATACTCGTGCGAAAAAATCGGATCTTGGGCAATGTCACTGCTGCGGCGAGCAAAAGAGGCAAGGTAGTAGAAAGCCCGACGTTCAATTTGCACATGCCACACAAGGCCGCGCAACAACCGGCAAGCCACCATCGCTTGGGCGAACCGTCGCATACTAACCATAACGCCCCGAAGCTCATTAACAACGCGACTTCCTGGGGATGGCCGGGCTCGAGAGCGAGTCGGCTCAAATGGATGGCAATCATGCAGCTTGAGAACAATGATAAAACGAAGTTGCCGCTGAGTCGCTGCGCAATGCCCATCGCCAATAGCACCACAGCAGCCCATACCATCGCGGTTTTGAATCGCACACCATGTTGACTGAGCGGTAACCCTAGAACCGTATGCAGAGGTTCGGTCAGAAGGTAATACGCCGGCCCATATTGCGTATAGGTTTGGTTGTAAAGCGGTTTCTTTTCGGCAAACGATCGCAGAGTCAGCATCACGTACCCTTCGTCGTCGTACGGTGCGAGCGTGGTCAGCAACAATGGACCTGCGACAATCAAGCTAAAGCAGAAAAGAAACAGATATCGCCACCGGATCACTGTCCTATCCTTTCGATGGCTATGCCAGCACCTGC
>JANODW010000618.1:0-7366 GCA_031412875.1 Pirellula sp.
AGGTCGATGGCCACCAGTCGACCGGCAACCATGCCGCAAACAAGGAGCATTTTTCCGCTATCAAAAGTGGCGATGCCAGAAACTACAAATTTTTCTTTCGGATCGGTGATGGGTATTTTTCGATCGAGAGTCAAGTAGCCGGCCTGATGTGCAAATACGTACACTTGTTCATCTTCGGCACCGCTTGCAAACAGTTTGCTGCCATCGGGATGGAACCGTAGTCCTTGAAATGTTTGATCGACGACTACCGAGGAAATGGTTTTCTTAGTGGCCAACGAAATGATACGAATCTCATGAGTTCCCCAACCCGAATGAAGAACGGCGGCGAACTGGCCATCCGGGGACAATTCCATTCGGGCTGGAAAATCGCCTAAGTCCAATTGTTCACCGGCGGGACGCAGCGACCAACCGTTGGGCAAGAGCGTCTGCCCATTGCTTTGCAGTCCAGGCAAGCGAACGGGGATTTGCTTATTTGGCAGTTCTTGGGATTGGGCGGCGGTCCCGTTGAAAAGGAGGATCGAACCGAGACTGAGTTGTGCCATCAAGGCTTGGGGTTTGAACATAACCATCGCATCGGAGTAAATAGGGGGGAAAGATCGCAGGATCAGTAGCCGGTAAGCTTTTTAACTCATTTTGATGTTGCGTTGAGCGCTCAACGCGAAAATTATTGAGAACTTCATCGAGCCATCGATGGGCGTCAAGGCAACGCAGTCCTGCAACGATTTGCCCTCCAAGCGGGTTTCATTTAAACGCTCTGCAGTACGCGTGCAATTGGTTTCGAAATTCGGTAATCAAGCGGCTTTGGAAACGGTAGGGGTTCCAGACAGCCACGACGGTTCGCTTTGGTTTTTCGCCGTAGATTGAGCGGTAAATGCGACGGTTTGATTGGTCCAAATTTTTGGCCATGGCGGGAATCATCGAGACACCGTGGGAGAGGGAAACCAATTCCAACACCATGGCAAGCTGGCTGGTTCGCTCCAGAGCGACTGGGTGCACGGAGCGTTGATTGCAGAACGAGGTGATGTTATCGGAAAGGCAATGGGCTTCATCGAGCAGGACGAACGCATAGGGCTCGACATCGCCAATTCGAATTTGTTTCTTGCAGGATAAGGGGTGGTCGGGGGGCATGACGAGCATGAGCTCCTCGTCAAACAACTCCTCAATCTCGACATACCGAGCCGGGATTGGGAGCGCCAAGATGGCCACGTCCAACTCTCCTTGCTTGCACCGTTTGAGCAGGTTTTCGGTCGTCTCCTCTTGGATGATCATGGTCGCGTTAGGGAAATTGTTCGCAAACCTTCGCAATAGGTCAGGCAAAAAATAGGGTGCAATGGTTGGGATCGCGCCAATACGAATGCGACCGCTTTGGCCATCGTCGCAAATTTCCGCTTTCGTGTCTTCGACGATCAACAGGATCTGTTCGGCGCTTTTCTGGAAGAGTATGCCTGCATCGGTCAACTCCACCGTGCGAGGCTTGCGTTCGAACAGGGGCTGGCCAAGCTCTTCTTCCAAACGCTGAATGGAACGGCTCAAAGCGGACTGGGAGAGCCCAAGCTGTTTCGATGCGGCGGTAAAATTGCGATTGTTGGCAAGGCACTGGAAATGTGCCAATTGCTCCATGTCCATAGTTGCGGTTTCGATTCTCTGGATGGGTTAGCAGGTTTGGATAACGGGTTTGGATAACGGGCGACGCGATCACAGCCGACTTTCCCTCGCGCACACGTCGAGTTTGGGATGAATGCAACACGCTTTCACTCTTTGGGTTGTGATTTCTTGTGATTGCAGCCGGTCGACCTATTCTGTCGATTGTGTCGAATAGGGCTACGTAAAACCTTGGTCGATTGACAACCCCCCCCGGCAATTTCAGCGGTTGAATAGGACTGTTCTCCACCTTAGTTGGCTGGCGACGGCATTCCACTCCTTTGTTGACTTGCAACGACGCAATAGTTATCCTTAGGAGTAGTTTGGGACCATTGTCCCGAACGAACAAACGGACGGGACACAAGGTCCTATCCTACGGTAGTAATGATCCTGCCATTCGCCTTATTGCCTACCCAAACCACCGTTGCGTCGAGCCGCTGTTTCCACATCGGTCACGCTCAACGTCCCCGCGAAATACGTATCTGCGATGGAGACCATTGCGGTGCCGGATCCCACCGGTTTACTAGGAGTTGGATTCTATGTTACTTGCGCCCCGTCTCTTTCTCGGCTCGATGGCGATTGCGTTTTTCTCAGGGATGGGAGCCGCATCGCCTCGATTGATCGGTTCGGACTCCAGCGCTGCCCCGTTGCCTAGCTTCTCTAAGGATGTCTTGCCGATCTTGCGTGCCCAATGCTTTGGCTGTCACCAAGATGCCAAGAAGCAGGGTGGGTACTTGATGACGCGATTTCAGGACATGCTTCAAGGGGGCGAGTCTACGTCCATAGCGATCGTTCCCGGCAAAGCAAACGAAAGCCATCTCATCCATGAAATTACACCCGTCGATGGCAAAGCCGCCATGCCCAAAACGGGCAAGTCCCTGAGCGAGGTTGAGATCGATGTGATCCGAAGATGGATCGATGGGGGGGCGATCAACGATACGCAATCCGTGGGCCCCCGCTATTCCCCGACGCAGTTGCCGGAGTACGCGAGGCCGCACACCATCAGCGGTGTGGACTTCTCCGTGGATGGGACCGAGATCGCATTGACCGGCTTTCATGAAACGTTGGTCGTCGACGCGGAAACAGGGAAGCTAAAGCAAAGGTTGGTTGGTCTAAGTCCCCGAGTCGAATCGCTTCGCTATTCTCCCGATGGCAAGTGGTTAGCAGTTGCGTCCGGTGAGCAGGGGATCAGCGGCGAATTGCAAATTTGGAACGTCCAGACCAAGCAGCTCGAACGCAGCTTGCAGGTCGGCAGCGATACGCTTTTTGGAGTCAATTGGTCCCCCGATTCGACGCTGATATCGTTTGGGATGACCGACAATACCGTACGAGCGGTCAATTTGGCTGGAGAACAAAAACTTTACCAGCGAGCCCACGAGGACTGGCCGCGCGCCACGGTGTTTACGCCTGACGGAAAGCACTTGATTTCGGTCAGTCGGGACATGACCGTGAAATTGATCGAAGTGGAAACCGAACGGTTCATCGACAACATCACTTCGATCACGCCAGGTGCGTTGCGAGGCGGTGTGCAATCGATTGCCAGTCATCCCACGAGGAATGAGGTCTTGGTCGGGGGTGCCGATGGGACTCCCAAAATCTATCGAGTCTTCCGGCAAACAGCCCGTGTGATCGGCGACGACGCCAACTTGATTCGGCAACTGGAGAATATGCAGGGACGTATCTTCAGCGTTTCGATCAGCCCCAACGGTCAATACCTTGCTGCCGCGTCGACGCTCGACAATCAAAGCACGGTCCGGGTCTGGTCGTATGACGTCGACTCAACGCTGCCCAATGAGATCAAAACGATTCAAGCCAAGCGCGTTGCCTCCCTCAAGCCGGACGAAAAGAAAAAGCTAGAAGAGTTTATCACCGAGCAACCTAAAATCGTGGCCACTTGGTCGATTCCCACTGCAGCGGTCTATGCGATTGCAATGGATTCTAAAGGCAGGCTTGCTGCAGGCGGATCCGACGGTCGGCTTCGCTTGTGGAACTGCGCCGACCAATCGCAGATTTTCGATGTCGAAGTCACGCCTAGCACCACAGCAAACACCGGCGATTCAAACGCGTTGGCAAGTCTTCGCAAACAGCGGTTAGCGGACATTGCAATCGGTCATAGCAAGGAAAGATCGTCGCCCGAATTCGTGAAAGAGGCGGAACCTTTCCTGCTATCGCGTGTGGCATCCATCGACGTCCAGCCTGCGTCGATGGAATTTGATTCGTGGCATGCTTCTGCCCAGATTGTGGTTTCAGCGACAATGGAGAACGGCGATGTATGCGACGCAACGCGAGTTTCCTCCATCACCAGTTCCTCGCCCAACGTCTGGCTTTCAAACCGGGGTTGGGTGCAACCTTTGGATAACGGAAACGGCAGCATCGAGATTCAAGTTGCAGGGCACAAGAAATCTATCCCAGTCAAAGTCGCTTTAGATGCATTGAAGCCGATGGACTTTATCCAGGATGTGAATCCGGTGTTATCCCGCATCGGCTGCAATTCGGGAACTTGCCATGGCGCTCAGGCGGGCAAGGGGGGATTTAAGTTGTCATTGCGAGGTTACGATCCTGTTTATGACGTTAGGGCATTGGCGGACGATCTCGCGGGTCGTCGCATCAATCCTTCTTCGCCAACGGATAGTTTAATGATGGCCAAGCCGCTAGGTTTGGTCCCGCACGTCGGCGGAAAGTTGATCGAGGCTGGCGACAACCACGCCTTGGTCATTCGCCAATGGATTTCCGAAGGTGCGAAAGTGGACACATCGAAAGCCAAAGTTGCGAAGATAGAGCTGTCCCCTGTGAATCCTATCGCTCCCATGCCGGGCGCGATGCACCAGTTACGCGTTGTCGCAACGTATCCGGATGGCCGAACGCGAGACGTGACACGCGAAGCGTTCATCGAAACGGGCAACGGAGAAGTCGCCACGGTTTTGGAGGGTGGACGCATTCAGGCAATCCGCCGAGGCGAAGCACCGATTTTAGCGCGCTACGAGGGGGCTTATTCTGCAACCACATTTACAGTGATGGGAGACCGATCGGGATTCGATTGGAAACCGTCTCATATCGAAAATCCGATCGACCGCTTGGTCGCCTCGAAATGGGAACGGATGAAGATCCAACCCTCAGACTTGTGTACCGACGCAGACTTCTTGAGGCGCGTCACATTGGACCTTACTGGCCTGCCGCCGACGTCGGATCAAGTGCGAGCGTTCCTGGCAGATGCGACTCCCACGCAAGACAAACGAGAGAAACTCATCGAACAATTGATAGCCAGCGAAGCATTTGTTGACCATTGGACCAGCAAGTGGTCTGACCTATTGCAGGTCAATTCTAAATTCTTGGGCAAGGAGGGGGCCACCAAATTCCGACAATGGATTCGGGAAGGCATCGCCAGCAACAAACCTTACAATCAGTTTGTGCATGAGATCGTAACGGCATCGGGATCTAATCGAGAGAATCCTGCAGCCTCGTATTACAAGATCCTGCGAACTCCGGAGGACACTCTCGAGAACACGACGCACTTGTTTCTGGGAGTGCGGTTCAACTGCAATAAATGCCACGACCACCCTTTTGAGCGATGGACTCAAGATCAGTACTACGAGACGGCCGCTTTCTTTTCAAAAGTGAAGCTGACCAAAGACAAGGAGTCGGGCGACAAGACCATTGGAGGCACCGCGGTCGATGGGGCAAAGCCGCTGTACGAAGAGATTTCCGATGCGGGAGCCGACGAAATGAAACACCCCAAGACGCAACAAGTCGTTGCACCGAAGTTTCCCTTCCCGGCGGAAAATCAGATCGGCACCGATGCTTCACGCCGCACGCAGTTTGGCGCTTGGTTGACCAGTCCCAAGAACCCATACTTCGCCCGTAGCTACGTCAATCGCATGTGGGGATACTTGCTCGGCAAAGGATTGATCGAGCCGCTCGATGATATCCGTGCGGGCAATCCCGCGAGCATCCCGGAGTTGGTGGCATTCCTAGAGAAAGATTTCATCGACCATCAATTCGACGTGCGCCATTTGATTCGAACGATATGCCGATCCAAGATCTATCAACTGTCGATGGAATCCAATCGATGGAACTCGGACGATGAACGCAATTACTCCCATGCCTTGCCCAGACGGTTGCCGGCCGAAGTGCTCTACGATGCGATCCACCAAGTCACGGGATCCGAATCGAAATTGCCAGGCATGACCCCAGGGGCGCGGGCAGCGTCATTGGCCGATGCCGAATCAGGGCTCAAAGACGGTTTCTTAACCAATCTCGGGCGCCCGCCGCGCGAGAGCGCTTGCGAATGTGAGCGATCGAGCGAATTGCGTCTCGGATCGGTCATGGCATTGGTAAGCGGGCCAACGCTCGGCTCTGCCATTTCGGATCAATCGAATTCGATCGGTCAACTGGTCAAACAGTATTCGAACGATGCGGAGTTGATCAATGAATTGTTTCTACGGGTTTTGAATCGACCAGCTACGCAAGGGGAGATCGCTGCAGCCACGACCGTGACGACTCTCATCGCCAAAGATCATGAATCCCTCGCCAAGGCACTTGCCGATCGAGAGACATGGTGGCTTGAAGAGAAGCCCAAGCGGCTAGCACAGCAGGCGGCGGATCTTGCAGAAACGCAGCGTCAATTGGCGGCCCGCATCGAAGCGATTCAGCCGGAACGGGACGCAGCAGAAAAAAGCCGACTGGAACGGATCGCCCAGGCAAAGGCCGCCGTGGATGCGTTTGATTCAGCAGCAGCCAATAAATTGGAAGCCTATTTGAAAGACGCCAAGCAGTCGGTCGTGTGGCGCCCGTTGGCGGCAAACCAATTGGTAGCATCCAACAAAGCGTCGCTCGTCCCGCAAAACGATCGGTCGATCATCGCCCGAGGCTCTGCCGACAAAGGCCTTTACACGATCAATACTCCAGGCGATCCAGCCGAGTTCGATACGATTCGACTTGAAGCACTCACCGCGGCCGAAATCAAATCGATGGGTCCCGGATTGTCCGCCAACGGAAATTTCGTGGTGACGGAACTGGAAGTTTTCGTGGGATTGCCTGACAAGCCGAAAGAGATGAGGAAACTCAAACTGACCAAAGGGTTGACCGATTTTGACCAGCCCGGTTTCTCTGCAGCCGCGGCAATTGACAACAAGCCAAAAGATCAAGGCGGGTGGGCAATCAATGGCGCGGACGGCGTGGAGCATTGGGCGGTATTCGCCATCGACGAGTCCGTTAAATTGCAGCCGGGGGAAATCCTGCAATGGCGTATCCATCAGTTCCACGACGCCGCCGACCACCGGCTAGGTCGATTCCGATTAAGTGTTGGAAAACGCGAAGGCGAATTGGCACTGGGACTTTCCGAATCGTTGAGCGCTCTGGCAACGACTGCGAAAACGGATCGGAACGAATCGGTAACCAAGGACGCACTGGCCTATTTCCGTGCTTCCTCTTCAGAATTCCGTAAACTAAATGACACCTTGAACAAAGAGAACAAGCCGCTCGCCGAGGACACACAGGTCACTTCGCTGAAAAAGCGGGTAGAGCGATTGTCGGTGCCGCTCGCGGACGATCCCAAGCTGGTACGATTACGCAATGACGTCAAAGAAAGTGACATCCAACGTTCTCAAGCAAGGCTGACCGCGGCAGAAGATATCGCATGGGCCCTCATCAACAGCCCTGCCTTTCTTTTCAATCACTAAATTCACAATCACTCGATTCACAATCACTCGATCGCCGAGCGATCGGA
>JANODW010000619.1:0-2026 GCA_031412875.1 Pirellula sp.
TCCGGGATGGACTCCGGTGGTGGTTGGTATTCTTTCGCACATCCCGCAAAGCACACGCTTGCCAAAATCGTTAGTACTGCAAATCGACGCATGGTTGTTCCATCCATTTCAAGTTTGTAGGTCAAATTTCCATCTCAAAAAACACAATAAAAAAAACCTGACCTCAGCGGTGCTGAGATCAGGTCCTTTTCGAAAAGGTGCTATCAACTACTCAGGGAACTGGAATACTGTTCCATCATTGCGGCTCGCCATCGCTCCAATAACCGTTGGGGTTGGATTGGGGTTGGTCGAGGTTGGCAATGGCTGTGGTCCGCCGGAGGAGTACGAAATGAATCGCACGCTACCGTCGCACAATGCCCAGTTGCCCCCACCTGGATGCAAGCTCCAGAAGTGCATGCGGTGCAAATCGTTGGGGTCTTGGACTTGGCCTGGTCGGAAGAAGTCCGGTGTTGCGGTCGGTGCTTCGAGACGTTCGTGCACTCCCAAAACGACGTCAGCAGCGCCGAAGTAAGGGAAGTCGCCCGAACCGGCCCATTGCCAGCCGTATTCGAGGCTCGAGGATGGTGGACGCTCGCCGACGCACAAGGTATTGCTTGTTCCGTCGCTGATGCCGCCCATCTTGACGCCCGAGTTGACGTAGAGAATACCGTCTTGTCCGTTCGCTTCTAGGAACTGATTGGTACCTGTAACGCCTAGGTACGAGCTCAATGCTGCGCGGTCTGCTGTGCCGTTAGACAACTGTCCACCGCGTGGGTCCGAAGGGCAAACAAACGTTGGGTTGATTCGAGCATTCAGGCGGTTGCCCGAAGGACCTTGCCACCATGGCCAAGCAGCAGGCACACCACGCAAGTCAAACGCTTGGTAGAGATTGTTGCCTTCGATGAACGGGAGCAATCGAACCATCCAGCTCCAGAAAGGGCCTTCTGCTGGATAAGAACTGCCGGCGGTCAAACCGCCTGGCGGTGGACTGCGTCGGAACGAGGAGTACCAAGTGTTTCCAAGTTGGTGAGCAGCAGGAAATCGACGGAAAGTGTCGTGGTGATTATGCATCGCAAGCACTTGTTGCTTGAGATTATTGGTGCACTGCATACGTCTTGCCGCTTCACGAGCAGCTTGAACAGCCGGGAGAAGCAGCCCAACAAGAATGCCGATGATCGCAATAACGACCAAGAGCTCGACCAGAGTAAAGCCTCTGCGTCGCATTCGAGAATTCTTCACCATAAAAATAGCCTTTCAACACAAAACATGAAACAAAAAAAACAAGTTCTATCGCTGACTACTACAAGCTAGGCTCATAGAGGGTGATATTTGAAAAAATCAATGGCGTATTGTTCCCCGCTATGGGCAGATACCGAGAAAGGCAACAACACTGCATCGGCATGTACTGCAAAGCGCACATACACGCATTGAAGCCAACAGTTGTGCTAATGTCAATCGACTTCTTTGGTCAAAGAATTGAAGTCAAGACCAGAACCGAGAAAATTTGGTTAATTAGAAGTGTCTAGGGGCGTAAAAAACCAGCAAAAATGCTCGCAATGGGCCCATCGCAGGAGCTTGGATTCTCCCTGAAAATTTTTGCTTTTTTTTTGAACAATCACTTCTTTTAAGCATAAGAAGTTCTGGTCGATGGACAGCCATCCGACCAGAGGCAGAAAGGGATGGCAAGCGGCAGGATTATTATCACGGTAGGATGGGGCCTTTGTCCCGTCCGTTTGTTCGTTCGGGACAATGGTCCCAAACTACGGCTGGTATGTTTCAGCCTGCCGCTCGTCTTACTGCTATCCGCCGCACTCTTTTATTCGTCTACTTGGGTGGAGTCAATCCGGCACCACCGGTCTTGCCTGGTCCTCCATCTGCGCCTGGAGCTCCTCGTCCTGGCTTGATATCCGGGATGGACTCCGGTGGTGGTTGGTATTCTTTCGCACATCCCGCAAAGCACACGCTTGCCAAAATCGTTAGTACTGCAAATCGACGCATGGTTGTTCCATCCATTTCAAGTTTGTAGGTCAAATTTCCATCTCAAAAA